>CAYYKZ010000025.1:0-15310 GCA_964468455.1 uncultured Leptospirales bacterium
CGGAATCCAAAACGAGTGAATGGACTTCGGCGGTTTTAAGCGTTTTAGCGCCGGGTTCCTGAAGAAGTGCTTATAACAGCATCAAAAGAAATGACCGAATACGGCAGCTGCGGCATGTCTGTCATGGAGATGAGCCACAGATCAGCAGTATATGAAAAAATTATAAACGAAGCTGAATTTCTTTTAAGAAAACTAATGAACATCCCTGATACCTACGATGTCCTCTTTTTACAGGGAGGGGCCTCTCTTCAGTTCTCAATGATTCCCATGAATATTATGACTGTAAACAGGAAATGCGACTTTATCAATACCGGTATATGGACGCAGAAAGCAATTGCTGAGGCTGAGAAAGAAGGGACCGTACATATTGCGGCATCTTCTGAAGACATTAATTTTTCAAAAATCCCTGACAAGTCAGAATTCCTCTTCAGCAGTGACGCTGATTATGTACATATATGCTGGAATAATACAATTTATGGAACCTGCTACAAAGAAATTCCCGAAACCGGAACCACTCCCCTGGTCGTTGACATGTCATCCTGCATACTTTCTGAAAATACTGATGTTTCAAAGTTCGATATTATTTTTGCAGGATCCCAGAAAAATATAGGCCCTGCGGGTGTAACCATAGTGATAATAAACAGAGAACTTTACACAAGAATTCCTGACAAACTCCCGTCAATGCTCGATTTCAGGACACACTCATCATCAAAATCTCTCTTTAACACCCCCCCCACATATTCTATTTACATTGCAGGGCTGGTATTTAAATGGCTCGATAGCAAAGGGGGAGTATCCGCTATAGAGCAGATAAACAGGAATAAGGCTGAAATTCTTTATAATTATATTGATAATTCCTCTCTTTTTAACGGCAATGTTCATAAAGATTTCCGCTCAATGATGAATGTCACATTCTCCACCGGATCAAAAGATAGAGATGCCCTTTTTGTACAAGAGGCGGGAAAAGCGGGACTTGTAAATCTGCAGGGACACAAAAGCGCAGGCGGAATAAGGGCCAGCATTTATAATGCAATGCCTGTGGAAGGGGTAAAAACTCTAATAGAATTTATGCATAATTTTGAAAAAAACCGTATTTAATACTGCATTAACTCTGTCTGCTGTTTAAAAAGCTTTCTAAAAAAGCAATTATGACCTGATTGGAATACAATTATATCCTGCCGGCTTCAGCAGCGGGATATAATTGCACTGAAAAACAATCTTTTAAAAAAATATCTCAAATCATCAATAAAATTCCTTTAAGAAGCTCCAATAAAAAATCTTTACTAAACAAGCCCATTCCATCTGCCGAATAAGTAAACATGCGGGCAGTATAAATGGCCCTTTACCAGGCACAGTAACACAGCTATTGCCATTCCGCATGAATATCGGGTGAGCCAGAGAGCTCAAATTCTATATATAAAACGGGTTTGATATGCAGAACATGGATTTTTATGAAGGCCGAAACATCCGGTGTATGGCTCCTCAATTTGAAAAATTTGATACAGAATTCTTTTCTAAAAACTCCAAGGTTCAGGAAATTGAACAGGAAAGGACAAGAAAAAAAGCTGTCAGGCTTCTTACTTTCATAACCGGCCTGATCATAATATCCTTTACTACTGGCCTTGTTATGGGAATTAAATTTGCCGGCGGCGCTGAAAGAAAAATAGTTGATGAAAACACCTATAATGCTGTAAATAATATCAGCACCAGGCTATCAGATATAGTTAAAGATGCAAGCAGCAGCATCCCTAAACCTGCAGATAAGGTTTACCCCAAAAATGAATTCCCCTTTGTTATTATGGTTGGCAAAGATTATGACGAAAACAGCTTTAAACCTGTTGCTCAGTATTTAAGCAGCAAAGGGCACACTGTTATTGTCTCAAAGACAGAAAAAAACTACAGGTTATATACAGGCCCCTATAAAACAGAATCTGATGCCCGTAAAACCTTATCAGAAATTTCTCTTTACAAAGACGACCCCTTCCCGGCTAATGCTCAAATAATCAGAAGAAACTGAATCCGGCTGGAGACATGGAAGCAACTATAAGGGAAGCTGAACAAAAAGACATCGAAGAAATATTCATCCTGCTGAAAAACTACGCCCTTCAGGGCATTATTCTTGAAAGAAATAGAGAAGATATTAGCAGTAATCTCCACACCTTTATTGTAGCTGAGATAGACGGCGCATTAAAAGGTGTTGTTACCTTTTATGATTATGGTGAAAAACTCAAAGAAATAAGATCCCTGGCTGTAGATACCAATTCCCATGGCATGGGTATAGGAAGAAAACTCTTAAAAACAGTGATTAACCGCATACGTAGCAATTCTGATGCAAAAATTTTTGTTTTAACATACACCCCGGAATTTTTTAAAAAACACAGTTTTTTTGAAGTTTCAAAAGAAGAATTTCCTGAAAAAATATGGAAAGACTGCGCTAAGTGCAAAGACAGGGATAACTGCAGTGAAACTGCACTTATATACAGAGGATAACTATAACTACCTGACAATAACAATTCCGTTAATAATATTTTCTACCGAATCTTTAATATCCCCCTCCATTTTTTCATGATACATTATCCTTACCAGATGCACCATCCCCCTGCCGGAATAAATTCCCTCATATCCCCGGAATGGAGAGTCCCCGGGATATTTATACTTATATATTCTGCTGTTTTTCGTTTCTGAAAAAAGTTCCCTTGAAAACGCATCGGGCCCTACTTCATTTAGCCAGATCTGTTCAACCTGATCTATTGATTCCGTAGAATAATGAAGAAGCTTTGTTTCAAATCCGACAATATAATCATATGCCTTTGTACTGTTTCCGCCTCTATTGATTCCAAACTTAAGGCCGTAACCTTTATCTGAATACTTCCACCCCTCCCTGATTATCACCGGCCTGAAAGGGAGTTCCATGTTATAAAAAAGTTTTTCATTTATGATCCGGAACCTGTTGCCGTCTTTTATGATGGCAAGAGTACTCGCCTTATCATACCCGTCCATTCTTGTTCCATGCCTTTTTGAAAGAAGACTAATCTGTTCAGATGTAAATATCTGAACTTTTCGTACCCGGTTATTCTGAGGTTTCAACGCAAGAATTGATTTAAAAAAATAGAGTCCTTTTACAATTTCCCCTTTTTTTACATAATCAATACCGGTATTATAATAGTAATCGATTCCCGATTCTGATACCGGAGGATAGCTGAAAACAGGCTTATCAGTTATTACTATTTTAAAAGATTCATCAAAATAGTATTTATTCCCCTCTCTGTCTCTGAAGTAGGTCCAGTCCGGCATTTGTGAAAAAAGAGATACTGCATGGATGAGGGTAATAAAAAAAACAATGAAGCTTATACTGCGGAAAAACATTGGAGTAAAATTCCTTTCACCCTATAACATTGCTATAATCACTATAAGACCTACAATCATAAGTGCAAAAATAATATATATGAATATATTCATTATTTTGTGATTACCGGCTTCTTCGGCTTCTGTTTTCTTTTCAGTTTTTTTGCTCTGTGTTATTTCGGTTTGAATTTTCACATTATCTTCTTCAACAATTTTAGCGTAAATTCCCTTTGCAACTATAACATAAAGAATTACGCCTCCACCTTCAATATAAACCTTTTCCATTACTTTACCTGCCACCGGTAGAGGCTTCCCCTCGTGATCTCTGGCTTTGTAAGCATCAATTATTTTTTCCGACAGTTCATCCTTACCGGGCAATACAACATGTATCTTTTCGCCTGAAGCGATCTCATTAATATATTTACCCTTAACAGGAGAAAGGACACATTTAGCTTCAACAATAAAAGATGCCTTTGACTCAATTTCATCCAGTTTTTTTTCAAGTTCGGTCTGAGGGGCTTTTTTCTCCGGAGTTTTATCTTCTGACTTTTCCGCTTCCTCCTCTTCTGAAGAAGGAATCATTACGTCAATTCCGGCAAGGGCAATATCCATGGAACTGGTCTTTTCCAGCTCTATCTGGGTCTTGATTTTTTCAGATTCAAGACTGGTCTTAATCATATCCTGTATTGATACAGCAAGATAATCAAGGTTCATGCTCTGGACATCGGGGAAAATATCGGTTCTAATAAATGCTTCAAGTAAATCCTGATTAAGTTTAGCAGAATCAAGAGCATCCGGCCCGCTCTCGTATGCCATTAAATTATTATACAGCAGCTTCCAGTCATCAAATACTCTTATCACTGTAAAAACACCGGTTGTACTTGACTGAACTGTTCTGATAGCTGAAATATATTCATCCGAAATGTTAACAAAAGCAAGGAGTATACCTGATATATTTTTTTGCGGATCTACAAATTTACCTTTTATTACAACAACATCCTGAAGTTTGCCTGATGCCATAAGCTTGGCTTTTTCCATGTCGCCATCAGTAAACTTTAAAGCTACTTCAATTTTTTTGGCTTTTTCGCCCATTGCTTCATATTGTTTGCTCATGTTCTATTCCTGCTCTTCAGCAATACATTTTTCAAGAATCTCATATTTCTTCTGCGGTGTCATGTTTATTATTTTTTTTACTCCGCTCACAACCCTTGACAGATAACGGCTCCCGGTTTTGATGACATAGTATCCCAGTTCATCAAAATGATTTTCGATCTCAATTCTATTAACAGGCAGGTTAATACCTGCTGAAGCTCCCCATATTCTGATAAGCTGTTCAGGAAAAACATATTTTACAAAGAGTTTATCAACACCCAGTTCCAGCCTTCTCATTCTCCGATATCCTTTATATTCAGAATCATCCATCTTTGACCATATAACAGGACTTCTGCTTAATACAACAGCAAGTGTCTGGCTTTCTTCATCTGATAATACACTTACATAGGTATTATTTGCCTTATACGAAGCCAGAAGGCCGAAGAGGCTGTCATCTTTCTTTACATACTCTTTCTTTTTTTTTGACGGCATAACACCACTTCTATTCACTTATTCATAAAGACGTAAAACCGGTTGCGGTTTTTCTCACAAGCCTCAACCGGTAAAGCTCGGACATTATTCCCTGAACAGAGGCTAACTCCAGTCCGGTGAACCTTGATATATCCTCCGGCTCCGCTGAACGGTTTATCCGGAAAAAATCTATTATATCACTCTCCTGCTCATTAAGGGGTCCGATGTAATACCTGTTATTTTTACCCAGCTCAGACCTGTACACTGCTATTCTTTTATCATTATAATTAGAATATGAATTAAAGACCGAGTCAATATTAATTTCCGAAATATCAGATATATTGCTTAATTTAATATAATAATTCCTGGCCTCTGAATCCTGAATAAGTTTAACAATAAATTCATCTATAAAAGATGAATCAGTAACTTTAATCCCATCAAAGTCGAGAAGAAGAATTTCCTCTTCAGATATATTAACGAGTTTATCCATTGCCTTATTAAACATAATTCGTCCAACAGGCCTTGTTACAAGATCAGGCACCTTAACTTTTGCTTCTTTTGCCATTTTATATACATTTATTACCATAAATCCGCCTATGCTGTTAATGAGATTGTGATTTGAGTACCCTCAAACGGCACAAGCCCGTCCCGCTGAAACATGTGTTTGCCGCTGCTCCCTTTTTTATTATAAAGTGCTGAAAGAGATGCATTATCAGACCTCAGAAGAATAGTCCCCTTAAGCCTTTCAACAATAGAATTCACCTGGCATAATCCATACCCGAAATCCCTTTTACTCGAAACAGGCAGGGTTAATGCTTTTTCAATTAAATCAGCAGGACTTTTATAATCTATCCCTCGCCCCGCTTCAAAACTTCCTGCAATTCCTACTCCGGAATCTGATATAACAAGGCATACAATATTTTCTTTTCCTGAACGATAGGTCTGTATTGAAACAAACCCTGTATCAAGGCTGTGTTCAAAAATGTTCTGGCACAGTTCCGAGATAACAGTCACAAAATAATCTGTAACAGTATCATCAAGCCAGTATTTAAGAATAGTTGATGCCCTTTTCCTGAAACGGGATATAACTGAAGCTATAACATTCACTCCCTGTCTCTCTTTGTTAGGAATTTCTGTTATTTCAATAAGTCTTCTGCTTTCATTGCTGCGCTTTAAAAAAAGGCCTTCATCAAGAGTTTCAGGTACTGCAAAAATTCCTGCTTTAAAAAAATCCATCCTTGTCAGGTACTGATGTATATGTATAGGGATGTTAACCAGCCTTATCTTCTCCCCCCTTTTTCTTAAACTATTGCGCCCCATAAGGAGAAATGACACCATTGAATATGGTTCAATAAAGCTTACTCTGGACATGTCAATTTCGGAAAGAGTTTCAGCACTATCATTATACTTTGCTATTATTCCCTCAAATGTATAGGGATCACGAAACATGTCAGGAACAGTCATCCTCATATCTTAATCGCCAGCGAATAATAGTATTTAAGATTTTCCTCGTCCACCATCTGCCCCAGCATCAGTTTTATCCTGGAGTAAAAAAATAATCCATTAGTTATTGTTCGGCCTTTTGCACCCCCTTTCTGAAGCATAATATTGATGAAGAATACAGGATATTTCCGTAATTATTGCTGAATTATGCATCTTTATTTAACATAAAAAATATGATTGCGCTGTATCTGCATGAATTATAGCATAAACTCACTATTTTAAAAAATGAGGAACAATCGTGGTTAAAGAGACAGAAAAAAAATCGGCTAATAAAAAACTTGAAGAGAAACTCTTTTACAAGAAAGAAAGCATGTGGCTTGATCTTGATAAAAAAGGGCTGGAATCTGTTATTGCCTTCAGTGAAAAATATAAAGAATTCATGGCAAAATCAAAGACCGAGCGTTTATGCATAAAAAACATACAGGAAATGCTTGAAAAAGAAGGTTTTAAAAATATAGATGATATCAGGACAGTAAAAAAAGGTGACAGATTTTTTAAAAACTTTAAAGGGAAAAATATTATTGCAGCAGTTGCCGGGAAAAAAATGTCAGCTTTTCAGCTGATTGGGTCTCATGTTGACTCTCCCAGACTTGACCTAAAACCCTCCCCTCTGTACCAGAATGCGGAGGTTGCCCTTTTCCAGTCTCACTATTACGGCGGTATAAAAAAATTTCACTGGGTAAACACCCCTCTTGAAATGCATGGTGTGGCCTTTACAAAAAAAGGGGAATACCTGGAAATACATATAGGTGACAACGAAAATGATCCCAGATTCATTATTCCTGACCTGCTTCCCCATCTGGCAAAGGAGCAGATGAAAAAAGAGGCTGAAAAAATAATTGAAGGTGAGGACCTTAATATTATTTGCGGGCATATCCCTGTTAATGACAAGGATATAAAAGACAGGGTAAAGCTTAATGTAATGAAGTATCTTAATGAGAAATACTCCCTTATTGAAGAGGACTTTTTGTGTGCTGAAATTGAATTTGTTCCTGCGCAAAAACCTGTTGATATAGGATTTGACAGAGGACTTGTTGGAGCCTACGGCCAGGATGACAGGGTATGCGCCTTTACGTCACTAATGGCTATACTTGAGATAAAAAATCCTGCCAATACTGCCGTAGCTTTCTTTACTGATAAAGAGGAAATAGGCTCCTTCGGTGATACCGGAGCGGAGAGTTTTGCTCTCATGAATTTTACAGATAAATACCGTACACTTGCATCAGTAAAAGAATCTGCCTGGGAAATCCTGGAAAAATCAAAAGCTATTTCCGCAGATGTTACCGGAGCAATGGACCCCACCTTTTCATCAGTTAATGATCCGCAGAATGTTTCATACCTTGGCAAAGGAGTTTCTGTGGAAAAATACGGCGGAGGAGGAGGGAAATATTCCACCAATGATGCACATGCAGAATATATGCAGTATATGCGCAACCTTGCGGATAAAAACAGTATACCCTGGCAGACAGGTGAAATGGGTAAAGTCGATACAGGCGGCGGAGGAACAATAGCAATGCTAATGTCAAGATACGGGATGGATTGTGTTGATGCAGGCCCCTGTCTTCTCGGCATGCATTCAGTGTGTGAAGTTGCCTCTAAAGCGGATATTTATGCCTCTTACCTGCTATACAGGGCATTTCTTGGAGATTAGATGACAGGAGTTTTCTCATGATAAATACAAGGAACCTTTCAAGATATCTCCTTTTTACAACAATGTCCCTGGCCTTTGCTTTCGGATACCTGGATTTTTACCTGGATAAAAATTTTGAAAGGCTCCATATATTTCTTTTTAATCTTACAAGCGGAGGCTTTACTATTCTGTATCTGACTGAAGGGAAAGGTATTCCTTCACTGAAAAGTCTCATCTTCTTTTTTCTCAGCATTGCATACGCACTGTTAGCTTTTTTTGAAATTTACTACCCGGCAGCAGCAATTGCTGTTATTCTTGCTTTTATTGTTGAATCTTACAGAATAAAGAAATTCCCTTTTTTCCCTTTAAGTTTTTTCAAAGTTAAATCAAGTGCTTCTGTTAAATTTCACCAGGCATCACTTCTATGCCTCTCTATTGCACTTCTCCTTTCATCCTTTGTTATACTTAATGAAGTATGGTTAAAACTATTCTATTTCGAAAAACTGACTCTTAATGTTTTTTTTCTCGGATTCTCATTTCCTGTTTCCCTTATTACCATGTCCATCATTTTCGGGATTATTGAAGAAAACAGCTCGTCTTTTGTATATACTGCAGAGCATATATTCTTCTGGCTTATCTGCGGAGGGGTTATAATTTTTTTCCTCTTTATCATTTTCCAGATTTTTACAGGAGAAATCATTATTTCATCTGTTCTTTTCATTACAGTGCTTATGATTTTTTTCTTTTTTTTCAGATACGGGACCCGGATTCAGCAGAAACATTTTCTTGTATCCGGAATGTATTTCCTCCTCTTTTCAGCTTTTACAGGAATAATATATATTGTGCTTTCAAAATTTTCTTTTTATGAATTGTATGGGAAGATTGTTCTGCGGATGCATGCCTTTTATTCTTTATACGGCTGGAATCTTTCCGGTATGATGGTAATAATCAGATGGGATGATTTCCCCATATCTCTTAATACAGGGAAAGCAATTTATTATCACTGGTTTATAATACTGCTTCTGGCTCCTTTGGCAAAATTTTATCCTGTGGCCATAATCCCGGCAATTGCCTCATATATTATTTTTCTCCTTTTTTTCTTTTTCTCCAGAAAAAAAGTTAAAAGGATTGTGTAATTTTCTGTCATTCCGGCCGTAGCGAATGCGAAGTGCCGGAATCTCATAAATCGAATTCTATGGTATTTGTATTATCTAATGAATAAATATTATGTTTATATAATGACAAATAAGTATAATACAGTACTTTATATTGGAGTAACCAATAATCTTATAAGACGTGTACATGAACATAAAAATAAACTGATAAATGGTTTTAGTTCTGAATACAATTGTAGTAAACTTGTCTGGTTTATTGAAACTCAAAACATTGAAAGTGCAATTTTAAAAGAGAAACAAATGAAAAGATGGAAAAGAGCTTTCAAAAATAATGTGATAAATGATATGAATCCAGAATGGAGTGATTTATATGAAACTATCGTATGAGATTCCTGCATGCGCAGGAATGACAATATACGATGTTAATGTTTGATAACAAATAATATTATCATTTTTGCCCCCAATACTGTATTAGTAAAAAAAGTTAAAAGGATTGTGTAACGGCAAAAACAAATTCACCATTCCCTTCTGTTCCGGGGAGCATCCCCATGGAAAAGCGAGGACCTGCTTCATTGCGGGTAAATTCATTACGGAATGCAGAATATGAAGGCTCCAGCAGCCAGGCAAGGGCTATGTCAGCAGCCTTAACTGCGGCAAAGCCCGCAAAGGCAGCCTTCCTTCGGCTGCTCTTTCCGGAATAAATTCCATATCCCAAAAGGGACATTTCTGCAGCATAAAAGCCATATCCCGCACCCCTGTATCCTTTATAGAAAAGCCCGCCGCCGGGAATAAAAAGTGAAATAACAGCTGAAGTATTATCTATCTCGTTAAACATGGGCGGAAGAATATTCTTGCGGTGATACTGATATGCCAGCTGATTATAAAAGGACACGGTGTAGGTTAAAGGTATTGTTGCCCAGAGAAATACCTGCAGTCTATGCATCTCATCTGTTTTATCATTATCCTTTATCCATGGGAAAAAATTCACATCAAAATCTGTCATAATGCCGGGCAAGGTAAGGTGAGCTGCTACAAGTGCCGCTGATGCTGTAATCCCTGTCCAGTCAGGTTCTCCATTTTCAATACCCATATATTCAAGTGAAAGAAATGACCCGTATCCCGGAAGCAGAAGACTGGCACCCGGATTTATTATACATGTACCGTAAACCAGTTCTTTGGAGCTTCCCTCCCTTTTATTAAGCTTATCATCGGTCCCATATTTTTTTACAATATTGCTTATAACAGCTTTTTCAGTCTCTTTAATATAATCAGCAAGATGGGGATAAATATCAAAAACAATCCGCTCCCCGGGGGACACTCTCCCCCCTGTAACATAAGAAGCATATCTCCCGTAAGGCATCACATAAACATTGCCGATACTGGTTTTGTACTCTCCCTTTTCAAGGCCGTTCCACTGCCCTGCGTCAATTTCTGCACGGCCATCCTCATTGATGCCGGTAACTTCCGCTTCAAGCCTGATATCCTTTAAAAATTCAGCACATTTTAACGCAGCTTTCAGGGGAATATTATCAGGAATTGAGGACCGGACAGATGCATCAAGAAGAACAGCTTCCCCTTCAGAAGTGAATGAAACCGCTTTCAATGATAAATGGAAAATACCTCTTTCATTGATCAAACTGAAAAAAACAGCTATGTCTGCTTTAATAATCTGAGCAGCATTCCTGTAAAACAATTCACTATTTGGGCCTTCAGCTTTTTCAAGGGATTTCTTTTTACTGTAATAATCTGCAGGATAATAAAGCCCTGAGTTTAAGAAAAGTTCATTTATCTTAACTTCAGTTCCTCCAAGTATGTGATCAATTACCTGATTGCCGGAATAAGCCGGATAAACTGCCGCAGTTCCTGCATCTGCTGATACAGGCCGCAATACCAGGATAAAGAAAAATGCCGGCAAAAATGCATATACCAAAGTTTTTTTAATTGTCATAATCATGCTTTCTATAATGTTTTATTCATGAATCTTCTGATAAACTAAGTAAAATTCCATGTTGAAATAATAATCCTGAAGGGCTTTTTTTAATTGAAAAAAACAGCACCACAGGTATAAAAGAACTATTATAAATAAAAAAATAGGAATAATTTCAGAACTGATCCTTTAAAGTAAAGAGACTGAATAAAAGTCAACAGTCGTTTCTGATTAAAGCGGCATTTGAGAATCCTTTAAGGAATCAATACTGAGATAATTAAATACAAGATGAAACATAACGGAATAGTCCTGTCAATAACAGTTTTCCTGATACTTTTTAAAGTATACGCAAATTCAAATGATTACAGCCGCTACAGGGGGCTTACTTATTTTTTCGGTGGAGGAGTTTCCTTCCCCACCGGTTACTATGACAATTATCTGATGCGGGGTACCAATTTTGCTTCCGGTGTTTTTTATAAGCATAATATTTTCTCAGTACCTCTATATTACAAAGGGGGATTGACATATTCCAGTTACGAGCTTAAAACAGGGGGATCCCGCCTCCATCAACTGGATTTAAATGCAGGTGCTTTTACCTCATACAAAATTCATCCCCTGGTTGAGCCCTTTTTTGGAGCTGATGTAACAGGAATCTTCTCCAGATTAAACACAAAAAATACTGAGAGGAATGAAAATTCCTATAAGCCCGGAATTTCATTAAATGCCGGAAATATGATATACTTAAATAATGGACTTGGACTTTTCCTTCTAATGGACTACAAAATAAGTGAAATTTCCGGTAAAACCTTTACCCCTGTTTCAATAAAGGCCGGCTTAACATTTAATAATATAGATTTAAACAGGGACATAAACCGAGAGTCGGAAACAGAGATAAAATTTGAACTTTTTCAAAAAGCTCAAAACGAATTCAGAAATAAAAATTTTTATGAAGCAAAGAAACTTTTCATTGAAGTATATGAAATGGATAATGAATATCCCGGTATTGATTATAATCTTAAAAGAATAAAGGAAATTGAAGCTGATAAAACACAGGCTGACAACCATATAAAAGAAAAAAATTATGTCAGGGCAATAACCCATCTTCAGTTCTGCGCCCCCTATATAAAAGACTGTGAATCTAATCTTACAAAATATAGAAAGGAGCTTTCCGCAAGTATATCAGTATGGGAACAGGATGGAATACGCCATTATGAAGCAGGCCGTTACAAAGATTGCATCAATTTAATGGAAAAAATTCTTCTGGTTGATCCGAACAACAAAACAGCTGAAATTTATCTTCCCAGGGCAACAAGAAGACAGAGAGCAATTGAGGCTCTTCAAAGGTAAGGCAGATTATGAGTATAAAAAATAAAATTATTATTATATTTCTGCTTTTTACCTCTCTTTCTATTGTACCATTTTCCACACTTGTTGTCATAAAAATGGAAAAAGAAGCATTAAACTATATTGTAACACAAAACAGTATTAATACAAATGTTTTTGCAAAATCAGTGGTTAACATACTCTTTATGAACGGTGGAGATCTGCGTTCTTCAAAAGTTGATACAAAAGATATGATATCAATGCTTGAGCCTCTCCAGGCCAAGGGCCTTGTATATGCAGATGCTATCCTTCTTTCTTCAAGACCTCAAATAAACGGTACAATTCTTGCTTCAATATCAGATGACAGCAGCAATAGTGAATTTAAAAGATATAGTGAAAAAATCGATCCAGAAGAGTTGGAGAAGATAAAATCACATGCCGGAAGTTATAGAGAATTTCTTATACAAAAAGAATACATTGAATTTATATCAACAGGGTCACTTCATGACGGTTCACCGGTCTGCATTACAAGAATTATTGTAGATAAAGCTACTGCTCTGTCTGCAGTCCATGAAATAAGAAAATATGCAAACATAGCTTCCATTGTATTAATGATTACAGTATTATTTATGGCAATTATTTTCGGAATCTATCTTTCCCGCCCTATATTAAAACTTACTGAAGGTGCAATAGAGGTGGAAAAGGGGAATTACCTGCACACTGTTAAAATAAACAACAGGGATGAAATAGGTCACCTGGCCTCAACATTCAATAATATGGCATTAATGATACACCAGAAAATAACCGAACTTGAAAATGCCAATATTGAATTACGCAAAATGGACCGTCTTAAAGATGAGTTCCTGGCAAATACAACTCATGAGCTTAAGACACCCATACACGGAATTACAGGCCTGACACAATCTATACTGGACGGCATAAGCGGAGAATTAAACGATAAGGCACGTCACCTCCTTGAGATGGTTCTTAAAAGCAGCAAAAGGCTTTCAGACCTGGTTAATGATATTCTCGATTACTCACGCCTGAAAAACAGTGATATTACACTCAGCAGGCAGAGTGTTGATCTGGGATCAATGACAAATATGGTACTCACTATTATTTCAGGTTCCTTTTCCAGAAAAAATCTGAATATTATAAACAACATAGAGCCGGGAAAACACTTTGTTTATGCAGATGAAAACAGGCTGCAGCAGATACTGATGAACCTTGTCGGCAATGCGGTAAAATTTACACCTGCAGGCGAAATACGCATAAGCGCCTCAATAAATAATAATGATTATATTATTGAAGTTAAGGATACCGGAGAAGGTATACCGGAAAACAAACAGCATGAGATATTTGACTCTTTTGTTCAGAGTGACGGATCTGCTTCACGAAGATATGGCGGTACAGGACTGGGTCTTTCAATAACCAGAAATCTGGTTGAACTTCATGGCGGGAAAATATGGCTCAAATCTGAACCCGGCAAAGGTTCTGATTTCTACTTCAGTTTACCAGCTGCAGAAAAATCCGATTCAAACTACTATTCTGAAATCCATACTTTACACCAGGAGAAAAATGAGAATTCAGGAATTGAAAGACTACATAAATCCCACTCCCCTGGTGAAAAATCAGTGCTTATTGTTGATGATGATCCCATCAACCTGCAGATACTGGTTAATCATCTCTCAATAGACGGTTATAATGTAGAGTCTGCATATACCGGAATAGAAGCGCTTAATATTATAGAATCGGGCCGGAATTTTGACCTTATCCTGCTTGATGTAATGATGCCTGAAATGTCAGGCTTTGAAGTGTGCAAAAAGATCAGGGAAAACCTGAATTTTTATCAGCTCCCCATAATCCTTCTTACTGCTAAAAATACAAATGAAGATATGATTACTGGACTCAGCCTGGGAGCCAATGACTATATAACCAAACCCTTTGAAAAAGACCAGCTCCTGGCAAGAGTGCGCAATTATGTATCACTGAAGAGAGCTGTAGAAGAGCAGAATTCCCTCATTGCAATACGCCAGGAACTTGACATTGCCCGGAATATCCAGCTTTCAATTCTTCCTGAAACATTACCTCTTGCAGACGGCATTGCATTTAAAGCCAAATATGAGCCCATGTCGGAAATTGGAGGGGACTTCTATGACTTCCACCATTTCGATGATAAAAGAACAGGCGTATTTATAGCTGATGTAACAGGGCATGGTGTTCCTGCGGCTCTCATAAGCACAATGATTAAAGTAGCCTTTACAATGTGCGGAGACAAATTCAGCAACCCGGCAGATCTTTTAAAGGGCATAAATAAAACTCTTTTCAGCAACCTTTCAGGCAGATATATAACAGCCTTTTACGCCCTTATTGACCTGGAAAGCATGACTGTTACATTTTCAAATGCCGCACACTGGCCCATGTATCTCCAGAAAAAAAACGGTGACCTGGAGTATCTTAAGGTAAAGGGGCGGCTCATAGGACTCATGGAGAATACCGAATACACCAATGCAACTGTTAATATTGAGCAGGGTGACAGACTTGTTTTTTTTACAGACGGGCTTATTGAGGAGAGGAACAGTGAAGGTGAAATTTTCGGGGAAGAGGCTTTTGAGAAAATTTTAAAAGAACTTCACCAGCTCCCCCCTGCACGGGTTATAGATGAATGTTTTATGAATATTTACAACTGGTCAGGCAATTACAAAACAGATGGATTTGAAGATGATGCAACTATGATTATAGCAGATATTCTTTAGAATTCAAGCTCCACCAGCATGGGCTGGTAAATATCAGGATTAATATAAATCATAAAAATTCTTTTACCGGAAGAATAAATCTCCTTCCCGGAATAGTGCCACATCTCACCTGCTCTTTCACCGGGAATTTTATAAACAGTCTTTTTCT
>CAYYKZ010000026.1:0-15094 GCA_964468455.1 uncultured Leptospirales bacterium
ATATTCCCCCGGGGAAACAGACCTCCCCGCCCTGTCTTATATTTTCATTTCTCTTCTGAAATACAAAGTGATATTCATTATTGATTTCAGCAAGAAGGAGCATTACAACAGAATTAGGATATTCATCCCTGCCATGTATCCCGGGAACTGAGGGGAGCCTGGCAATTACCTTTTCCAGTTCATCCTTTGTCATTCATTCCTCCAGTAAAATTCCGGATAAAAAGCAATCTCCTGCTCAAAAAAAAGTTATTTCGATTTTAATTCTTGATAATTATAAGCTTTAAAAGCTTATAATAAAAAACAGATATAAATATATTAACCACTATAAATTAAAGTTATTTTTATAGAGTGTATATAATAATTTAAAAATAAATAATGATAATGTCAAATTACCTTTCAGCCAATGAATTATCCGGTTTTTATAAAAACCGGCAGGAGGAAAAAGCATGGAATTTACAGAGATAGTTAAAAAAAACAGAAGCTGCAGGCGTTTTGATGAAAGCAAACCTGTTACAGAAGATGAGCTCAGAGATCTTGCAGATATGGCCCGCCTTACCCCTTCTGCGCAGAACCTGCAGCCCCTTAAGTATATTCTAGCTGCAGAACCTGATATGTGCAGTAAAATTTTCCAGTCTCTTTTCTGGGCAGGATACCTTACAGACTGGGAAGGTCCTGAACCCGGAGAAAGGCCATCTGCTTATATAATAATACTATCAGATAGAAAAATTTCCAAAGCTGTTAAATGGGATCACGGCATAGCTGCACAGACAATCCTTCTTGGCGCTGTATCAAAAGGCTTTGCAGGGTGTATGATAGGTTCAATAAATAAGGATCAGCTGCGCAAAGACATTGAAATTTCTGATCAGTTTGAAATTGAACTCATAATTGCACTTGGTTATCCAGGAGAAAAAATTATTATTGATGATATAGAAACAGGAGAGAGTATCAGATATTACAGAGATCTGCAGGGGAATCATCATGTGCCGAAAAGAAAACTATCTGATATAATAGTAAATATCAATAATGACTAATAAATAAAATCTGGAATGTATATTGGATCAATATAAAACCATAGTGAATGATGAACACTTTATGCAGAAAGCCATGGAACTTGCTGCTGAAGCCGGATCAGAAGATGAAATCCCTGTTGGTGCTGTCATTGTTAAAGACAGTGTTATTATTGGAAAAGGCTTCAACAGAAACCGATCCGCAAACGACCCGACAATGCATGCTGAGATCATTGCAATAAAAGAAGCGGCAACGGCTTTGCAGAATGAAAGGCTCACAGGGTGCGAAATATATGTCACAAAGGAGCCATGCTCCATGTGCGCAGGCGCCATTATACACGCCAGGCTTAAAAGGGTAATTATCGGGGCTGAGGATATTAAGTATGGAGCCTGCGGTACAGTGTTTAACATATGCGGAAACAGTTTAATGAATCATGTTCCTGAAATAACAAAAGGTGTACTTCAGGAACAGTGCGCCGCATTACTGAAAAATTTCTTTCAGAAAAAAAGAAAAAGTAACGGGAAAAGAATTAATCCTGACAAAGAAAATCAGGGTTAACTCCAGGCTTAAGCTTTAACAGGGTAAGGGGAACAATAAAATTTCTCCCCATGTCCCTTTTCTTATTTACTTTAACTGCAACATCAACTTTCCTTTCCTCAAGACATGGATGCTCAAAAATAAGAGTAAATTTTACTGAATCCGGCATTTCTTCTGCATCTCCATTAATATAAGGCCAGAAATGGTAATAACCCCTGGTGGGATTTTTTGTTATATATGGATTATCCCAGTTGCTGTCAACCATCGGTATAAGGGCATTGTTGTACAGTAAAGATATTTTTATGCCAGGTACTATTGAAAGTGTGGATTCCTCAAGAACCTCTCCCATTATGTGAGGAATAATCCCGGAACGCCACTCCTGATCATCGCTGCTCTGGTCTGAATCTGCGCCCCGCCTTTTTGAAAAAACATCAACAGCTTCATATATAAGAAACAGAAGATCAGTGTGCTGCTGAAATTTAAGCCTTGTGTCAATTCTGCTGTGCATTACCCCCCTTTCTCCAGTAACATACCTGGCAGGGATCCTGTTAAGAGTATATGCAATAATGTCACTCCTGGTAAAGCCGTCACCTTTAAGAGAACTGTCCTTTTCCAGAACCTGATCCACCATATCCGATACAATGACTTCCATCAAATTAAAATAATCCATAGCCTGTCACCTTTTGCGGTTTTTTTTATTAAATGCAATATCGAGCACTTCTACTATATCATTAACAGGAAAAAATGTCAGCCCTTTTTTAATGTAATCAGGGATATCGTCAAGATCCTTAACATTACCTTTGGGAATAATTACCCGCTTTAAATCAGCACGCTTTGCAGCAATTATTTTTTCCTTAATTCCACCTACAGGGAAAACTCTCCCGGACAGGGTAAGTTCTCCGGTCATAGCCAGGTCAGATGGCACCAGTTTACCTGTCACCATTGAGTAAATGGAAACAGCCATTGTAATCCCTGCGGAAGGGCCATCCTTTGGAGTAGCACCTGCAGGCACATGTACATGGACAAGATGATTATCAAAAATATCCCTTGAGCCGCTATCATCCTGAAGAAAATGATTTATATATGTGTAAGCGATGTTTGCAGATTCTGTCATTACTTCGCCAAGCTGTCCTGTGAGCTTAAGCCCTGAGCCCCCTTTATGTTTAACAGCAATGGACTCTATTGACATTGTCACCCCGCCCATGGATGTCCATGCCAGGCCATTTACAATCCCCGGCTTTCTTATAGTCAGTTTTTCATCGTCAGTAAAAATTTCTGTACCAAGATATTCCCTTATCTGTTCCGCTGTTAAAGGCTTCTCCGGAATTTTACCACCCTTTGCAATGATAGTAGCTGTTTTTCTGCAGATTTTTTCTATATTTCTTTCAAGGGTCCTTACGCCGGCTTCCCTTGCCCAGCCGTTTATTATTTCCATAAATCCGTTTTTATCAATTTTGACAGCACCCTTTTTAAGGCCGTGCATTTTCAGCTGTTTAGGGAGAAGATATTTTCTCGCTATTTCAAATTTTTCCATGGGGATATATCCGGAAAGCCTTATCACCTCCATCCTGTCAGCCAGAACCTGAGGGATTGTGTCCATGGTATTTGCGGTTGTAATAAAGAGAACATCTGACAAATCAAAAGGTACATCCAGATAGTAGTCCCGAAATTCCGCATTCTGTTCAGGATCAAGAACCTCAAGCAGCGCTGATGCGGGGTCACCCTGAAAACTGTGTCCCATTTTATCAATCTCATCAAGCATAAACACCGGGTTCTTCATTTTAATAATTTTAAGGCCCTGGATTATTTTGCCCGGCATTGCCCCTATATATGTTTTCCTGTGCCCCTTTATTTCAGCCTCATCTCTCATACCGCCAAGAGAAATGCGGAAAAATTTTCGATTAAGGGCGCTTGCTATTGACTTACCCAGCGATGTTTTCCCCACTCCCGGAGGGCCCACCAGACATATTATCGAACCCTTGGCATCAGGCTTAATCTTCCTCAAGGCAATAAACTCGATGATTCTTTTTTTAACGTCTTCCAGCCCGTAATGGTCTCTGTCGAGAATTTTTTCCGCAAGGTCAAGATCAATTGAATCAGCTGTAGATGAATTCCATGGAAGTGCAAGTACTGTATCAATGTAATTCTTTGTAACAGAATATTCAGAGGATGCTGTTTCCATGTAAAGGAACCGGTCTATTTCATCCTCCATTTTCTCCTTTACCTCACCCTTCAGATCCAGCTCCTCAAGGCGTTTTTTCATTTCCTTAACTTCAATGCTCCGCTCATCCTCATCAATACCAAGTTCATGCTTTATAGCCTTCAGCTGCTCCCGTAAAAAATAATCCCTCTGCTGCCTGTCTATCTTGTCGCTTATCTGGTGATGTATTTTTTTCTGAACATCAGCAACCTCCATCTCCTTATGCAGCAGATGCAGGACCATCCCGAGCCTGTCCCTTACATTCAGCTTTTCCAGAACATCCTGGTATTCCTTTTTTTCAAGATTAAGTATTGAAGTTACAAAGTCGGCTATCTTCCCCGGCTCCTCAACATTGAGCATTGTGAGTTTCATCTCTTCTGTAAAAAGGGGATTGTTTTCAGAAAGAAGTTTAAGCTTGCCCAGAATTTCACGGGTCAGGGCTTTAATTTCCATCTTATGCTTTTTCTCAATACTATCCTCAAGATATTCAACATTTGCCAGAAGAAACTTTTTATTATCAATCTTTTCGGTTATCTTAAAACGCTTTACACTGTTTATTAGAACATTGACTCCGCCGTCGGGAAGATTTATTTTTTTCAGAATCCTTGCCGCAGTTCCGAACTCGTAAATATCTTCAAAATCGATTTCATTTTTCTCATCATCCTTTATCATAACAAGCCCTATGGCACGGGACTCATTAAGAGCCTTATCAATTACCCTGGTAAATCTCCCCTGGGAAATAATAAGAGGTGTAACTATACCGGGAAAAATGGGCCTGTAGCGAATAGGTATAATATAAAGCTGTTCCGGAAGCACCTGATCAACAGCTGCAAGATCCCCTTCCAGAAATTCCGCTTCAAGGGAAAAATCACCGCTATCATTCAATAAATCATCTATATCCATTAATAATTCTCCAGAACAGTAAATTCAGGCAATAATCCTGCTTAACAGTACCATACCTGTCCAGTATAGCATTTTTTTTCAAAGGCTTTATTTAATCTACCAATCTTTTAAAAAAAATAAAAAAAATCATGAATATCCAAAAAAAATTCAAAAAAAAACCTCCCGGATTCGTTGAATAAATAACAGGCAAAAGGAGAAATGCTATGCAGCAAATAAAACCGGTTATTCTTCTACTTACAATTATGCTTTGCCCTTTAAAATTATCTGCACAGCTTGTAATAAATGAAATATCAACCAGCAGCTCACCTAACTGGGTTGAAGTAAAACTCACAGGGGAAATACCTGCCATGGATATATCCGGGCTCATGGTAACCATGTATTACGGCAGGAGTGAAAACATTGCTCTATCCCCTGTAACCCTGAAAAACTTTGATGATCCGGCAACCTCCTTTGATGACCGCTTTGCAGTAATACAGTTCACGTCAGATCCTGCCGCTGATGAGACAGATGACATGGGAGACATTAACGGGAACGGAGTACGGGATTTATACTGCGACAATTACGGGCTATGGAACACAGATTGCGTTGTCGCAATTGATACTGACAGGGATCCGGGAAATGGAGGAATAATTGACTTTGCAGCATTATCAAACAGGGACGGTACAATTAATACATCTATTGGAGGCTACATAATAAAGGCTGCAGAACATGGAGCCTGGGAAAGCTGCAGCAGTGAAAATCTCCAGGACTGCGCTGTAGACATAGGACCTTCAGGGCTTAACAGCTACTCAACTGTATCACGCAAGGGTAATGACACAAACTCATCTCAGGACTTTATTGTAACACCCTTTGCAACCCCCGGAAGGGAGAACATTCTTAATCCTGCTGCTGGCAGGAAAAAAATTCTGAAAAGTGAATCAAAAAAAATTATTCATATTTACAGCGCCAATCCATCTCAAATACGGATACCTCTTTTCCTTTTCCAGCAATGCAGCATTAAGGGAAGGATTTTTTCATCAACCGGTGTACCTCTATATTCCTCTGAACTCTTAGAAGATATAAATCCGGGATACTTTGTCTTTTCAGTTAATGACCGTGAACTGAAGGGAAAAACCCTCACCGGGATTTATCCGGTAAAAATTGAAGCTGTGGCAAAATCAAACAAAGGAAGTGAAACATTGAAGCTTCTTCTTGTTATTGTGAGGCGGAAATGAAAATCGCCTTTGTTGTAGCCTTAACTCTTTCGCTTAATAGTGCCTTTGAATACAGATCACCTGAAGGGTCATCACTTTTCCCTTATCTTGTTGCTGCTCACGATTACTCATGCCCGGGAATAGTTTCAAACCCTTCACTTTTACCCTTTGCTGAAGGGCTGGCGCTTTCCGGATCAGCCTCAAGGCCATATTCAGAAGATGAGCTTATATCAGGATATTCAGCGATTCAGTATTCAGCAAAAAATGCAGGATTAAATATTTCATGGAATTTCTTTGGTACAGACATTTACAGGGAGAATATTTACACAATAAATGCCGGCTATGCCCCGCTTCACTTTCTATCCCTCGGCTTATCGGGGAAATCCTATTCTTTAAATATAGAAGCTGATGAAATATCACATTCTGAAAATTTTTACGACTATGGAATTTCCGCAACATTAAGGCCTTTAAAAATTTTAGACTTTTCTTTTATTCAGGAAAACATTAATAATTTAAAAAATGATAAGAACAGTGAAACTATATATCCGCAAAGGAGTGCAGGAATACTTCTCAAGCCGGACAGGGGAATTTCATTTGCCTGGAATATTACAGATACCTCTGCAGGAAAGATTAATACATTCACTGCGTCAGTAAGCCCGCTCCCTATCTTTAATCTGTCAGGCGGCTACTCAAGGGAAACTGCTTCATACAGCGCCTCCGCCTCCATATTTATTTCAAACATCAGGATACAGTATAACCTGCTTTATCATTCATACTTGGGCTATACCCACACTGTTGCTGTAACACTGAATACCGGATCTCTTCCTGAACCTGTATCATACAGCAGGAAAAATCATAATAAAGATATATCTCCCATTAATATAAACCGGGCAGAATATGATGACATAGTAAACCTTCCAGGCATGAACGAAACATATGCAGGCCGGGTTATGGCTTACAGGGATGAAATAGGCCCTGTCTCTGCAGAAGCCCTTTCACGCATAGGGATGACAGGTGATGAACTTCAGGAACTTGATGAACATATTTACGGTCTGGAAAGAGACAGAGTATCTCTTGCATCACAGAGAGAAAAGAAACCGAAAACCTATACCAATAGAAAAATGGAAACCAGAGAGGATAAATCAAAAAGACTTTTCAGGCAGATGCTGGCAAAGGGTATACCGGCAAACAGAAGGATTGAATACAGCAGACTTGCTGCAGCTGGAGAAAAGAAAAAAATCCGGACTCTGCTATCAAATGACAAAAAACTTACTGAGAAACAGAAGTCAGAAATAAAAAGAATATGCGGATTATAAAAAGAAATATAAAATCCTGTTTATCGACTTTTTTTTTCACAGCCCTCCTGCTGATTACTAACAATTCATTTAGCATTAAAGCTTATGCTTCATCCATTTATCTTGATAACGGGATAAAACATGACATCATAGATTATGACAGTAAAAATGAGTTACTTCTCTTTAACTCCGGTATAACATTTACCCCCGGCAGTAAATTAGCTTTTAATTTTACCGGTATTCAAAACTATACTGAAGATTATTTTTTATATACCTGGTATATAAATCTAAGGGAAATTAATAATTCAATGAATATAGTCCTGGGACATTATAACCTTAACTTCGGGTCAGGGCTGATTATGGGGAGAAAAACCTTTACATCTTCAGACCCATTTTCAAAACGCTTTGTTATTTCAAGAGATACTCCTCTCTCTTCTTCAAACAACGGGAACCCCATATACTCCTTCACAGGATCTGCTGCTGACATTTATTATTCGGGAGATAACTTCAGAGTATCATTTCTCCCTTTTTTTTCATGCCAGGAAAGATTTATAAGTCCTGAAGATTCAGACAATAATTATGTGACATCATCAATTGCCACATTAAACACAAAAATTCACAGCCAGGACAGTGATGAACCTGTTTATATTGTTAATTACGGACTTATGACATCAGTAAACCTCTTTACTCTTTTTACACTACAGGCTTATGCCTTGGAAACTGATCTTAAAAAAGCGTATATAAGTGAAATGACATGGGACAGCGGCAAGTATGGACTTGATGCAGGAATTAACAAAATGAGCTACACTGCCCTTTTTCTGCAGTACTCTGATAATAATATTTCACTATTCATTGAGCCAGCCTCATCTCTTAAACATGCGGACAGGGAAATCCGCGGCTATGCTTTTATGTATGGGCTGGCATTCAAAAGCAGCTACTTTGATGTTTCATTCCTGGGAAAATCAACTGACAAATCTTTTCAGGCTGATTACTCATCAGGCAGCAGACTCCCTGAAAAAACATGGGAAGTGAAAAGCGTTTATAAAGCTTATTCATGGCTGAAACTTGGCGCCACTCTTTACAGTCAGAGTTACCTTCAGGGAGGATATAACAGCCGATATATTGAAGGAACCAGAAGAGAGGAAATATCAGCTCAGTCTGATATTATAAAAAATCTGGACATGAAGCTTTCTGTACGAAGTTTAAGTTATTACAGCAGTGAATATAAAGAAATTAAATACCAGTATGTTATCAATATAAATCATGAGCCGTATTCTTTTTTCAATCATTCTCTTAAAGGAATAATACAGACAAACAGTGGAGAGGAATCAAAACTCTTTTCTCAGAATTTTATTTTAAAAATGTCCCGTTTCACCTTTAAGGCTGGCTATTCATTCATACAAATATCCGGCAAAGACTATATTTACTCCGGAATCCCTCCCGGGACAGGATCCTTATCCGGAATATACAGATTTAACGAAACAGGCTATGGTACAGCAGCCATGGCAGGATACAAAAACGATAAAAATTCATTTTATTTCAGATGGGAGCGGACAGAAATCGGGGAAAAAACAGGAACTAAACTTGAATCAGCCCTGACATTACTGTTTTAATCTTTCATATATTTCAGCAGCTTCCTGCAGCAGAATGTCTCTGTCATTGATCTCAGGATTATCAAGAACAAGCTCAAGAAGCTCTTTCAATATACTTCCTATAACAGGGCCGGGCTTAAGGTCAAATGCATCCATTATAATATTGCCGTTTATATCAAGGTCAGTAACAGTTATGGCGTTTTCAGCCTCAATAATTAATTCTATTCTTTCCTGAAGTCTTTTTATAGGTTCCGGGATACCAAAGCGTGAGCCGTTTCCGCTGCGGTCAGCTTCTCTAAGTGTAAAAAGATCGGGAAGATTTTCTACGCCTACTTTACGCATAAATCTTCTCACAGCTCCATCTGTCCATTCATTGGTGTAGTGGAACATATGATTAATCACCAGGTTGTTTACCTTATCAAGTTCAGTGTTGGAAAACTTGAGCCTTTTCATAATCCGCCGTACAATCCTGGCACCTATGACCTCATGATTATAAAATGTATAATCACCGTCATCCCCCATTCTTTTTGTCTGAACCTTCCCTATATCATGAAAAAGCGCGGCAAGCCTGACAAGAGGATTCCCCCTGGGAGCTGCGTCGCATGAATAAAGACTGTGGTAATAGATATCATAGGCATGGAATCTGTTCTGCTCAACATTATAGGCCTCAGCAAGCTCCGGAAGACAGTTACGCAATAGTCCTGTTTTGCGCATATACTCAAATCCTACAGATGGCTTATCAGTTTCAAGAATTTTAAGCAGTTCATCCCTTATCCTTTCCACAGATACCTTAGCTGCAACATCAAGAGCCTGACTTATGGAATTGAAAGTTTTTTCCTCAATTTCGAAATTAAGTTTTGAGGCAAGCCTGCATGCCCTGTAGGTTCTAAGGCCATCCTCTTTAAAACGTTCATCAGGATTACCGATTGTTCTGATTATACCGTCTTTTATATCCGCAAGACCCTTAACATGATCTATTATTTGATTTGTGCGTATATCCAGAGCAAGACCGTTTATTGTGAAATCCCTTCTTGTTACATCCTCTTCAAGAGTTGAAGCAAAATAAACTGTTTCAGGCCGCCTTCCGTCAAAGTACTTGCCGTCAGCCCTGTAGGTTGTAACCTCAAATTCCATCCCCTGCACAAGAACAGTAACAGTTCCATGTTTAACGCCTGTAGGTATTACTCTTTTGAAAAGCTTCATCACCTGGTCGGGCCTGGCATTGGTGGCAAAGTCATAATCGTAAATATCAAATCCCAGAATAAGATCTCTCACAGATCCCCCCACCAGGTAGCATTCAAATCCATTTTCGTGAAAGGTTTTCACAAAACCGGTCAGGGGGGTGTAAAAATCATCCGGTATATTAAGGGCTTTATTCTGCATAATTATTTCTGTTTTCATAATAAGTGTTTACCAGATAAATAGGATAGAGTCTGTAGTCAATAAGGAATTTACAGAAATTTCCGCAAAAAAACAACGGCACACACTTAATTGATCTCGCTTCCGGCAAATGGCCTTGCTGTTACTGGTTCGGAAAGTTCAGACTCATGATTATACACAGTATCAGGCCTGTAGGAATCATAGGCGCTGACTGAAAAATAGTAAAGAACAGTATTTTCTATGGAAGGATATAAAAGCACCCCTCTGGAATCAGCTTTTTTGTTTTCATCCACAAGAGTGTTGTCAATTGTTATCTCAATATAATTACCTTTGCTCAGATCATTGGTGATCTTTTCCCCGTCAATCCTGGAAATAATACCATCATATTTACCTTTAACTGTCCCGTAATATATTCTGTATCCCATAAGATCATGGTCAACATTTTTCTTCCATTTCAATGAAACAGTACGATCTCCGGATTTAACAGCTTCAAGAAAGAGAGGAGTATCTGGTGCCTTATCAAGCCTGTAGTCAATTTTTACATTTTTAAGCAGAGGAGATTTTACCCCGTCAGGTGATGCCACCAGATGCGCCCTCCACTGGAAGTATTTTCCCCGGAGATACTCCCCGTCATCACCCTTCATTAAAAATATCCGTCTCTGCCTGTTATCCACCCTGTACCATTTAAGGGCCAGATCCCTTTCATCAAAAAAACGGTCTGCAACCCGGAACTCCATCCATACAAAAGTTTCATCAGGAATCTGCCCCTGCCATAAAAGCTCAGTAACAGCAGTGCCTGTGGAGGGAAATGTGTAAACCGGGCTGGTAATAACCCCTTCCCTGTTATATGGGATTCGCCCTGCAAAAGAACTCCCTTTAAAACGGCTTACTGCAACATCTTTAATCTTTTCCAGGTCTTCAAAGGATGTATAGGAAATACGAAATTCATCAATAAAACCATTGTAATCTGAACCCAAAACAGCCAGTGGAAGATCCGGACATTTAATAATATCATCAACGGTTTCCCTGTGTCCAAAGGAGGGAATATAAACATATTCAAAAGGGTTCCCCCCTGCAGTCATATAAACCGATTCATCTTCGACCCCATTAATCAGCCTGGAAAGTTTACCGGAAATTCTGTCATAGCTGAGGCTGAAATGATACCATTTCCCGGCTGCAACAGATGATCTGCCGGACATTATAACACTTTCCCATGAGCCATCCGGCTTCTGAAACATATTATGCATCTTAACAATTACCCGGTTTTTACGGAGTAATATTTCTATTCCTTTTTTTCTGCCTGAAGAATATCCCACACGGGAAAAGAGAATACCCCGTGCTGTATTGTCAGCATTAAAACGAAACTCTATATTAAAAGAACCAAGATCTTCACAGCTGCCCATCCATAGAGAATTCACGGTTTTGATTTTAACCCCGTGATCTCTCATAAAAAAAGAGGCACAGCCCTTCCCTATACCGCCGCTGTCATTTGAAAAAATATAATTTCCGGATGTTATTTCATATTTACCGGAATCGTCGCGTATATAGTTATACCCCGGTTTATCAAAGGATAGTACAATATCAGTAAGCAGATGATCCTTATCCCCTCTATAGGAAAGATCCATTATGGAATATGCTTCTGTATTATCAGGAAGAATTATTCTTTTTATATTATGAAGGGTTTTTTCAGGAAAATCATTAAATACCATCTGCCCCGATTCATAACGCGAAGAAGCGGAAAGAATCTGGGCAAAAATAATTATAACAAAAAATTTAACAGCAGCTTTTTTCATAAGAATAATATCGGCAATTATTACCTCTTATTCTTCAATTTTTCCTATTTTCTCAACACGCCGCTCATGCCTGCCCCCCTCAAAGCCGGTTTTAAGCCAGACCTCTGCAATCCTTACAGCAAGATCTTCGCCGATAACCCGCGCTCCCAGAGCAAGCACATTGGAATTATTGTGCAGCCTGGACATTTCAGCCATAAATTCATTAAAGCAGAGAGCCGCCCGTACACCTTTAACCTTATTAGCTGCTATAGAAATCCCTATACCTGTACCGCAAATAACAATCCCGCAGTCTGCTTTGCCTGATGCAACCATAAGACCCGCTTTTTCAGCATAATCAGGATAATCACATGAATCCTCAGAGTCTGTACCAGCATCAATAAAAGTATAGCCTGTAAGTTTTTTCTTTAAAATCTCTTTAAGCCTGAAACCCGCATGATCTGAAGCAATTACTATTTCCATCAGCTCCCCTTCACAACAATATTAACAAGCTTGCCCGGAACAGTAATAACTTTAAATGGCGGCTTCCCGTCGAGTAACTCAATAATTCTGGGATGTTCCATAACAAGCTTTTCCATCTCATCTTTTCCTATATCAGCAGATACATCAATCTTGACCCTTACCTTGCCATTTATCTGACCAACTATTGTAATTTCATCATCCTTTGTCAGCTCCTCAACCCAGGAAGGCCACTCTTCATAGGCAAGGGTTCCCTTTTTCCCCAGCATACTCCACATCTCCTCACCCATATGAGGCGCATATGGTGACAGAATAAGCACAAAGGGTTCCCATAATTTTCTGTAGCATTTATCATCTTTAATTGCTTCATTGATAAAAATCATCATCTGGGCAATAGCTGTATTAAACTCAAGATCCGCAGTATCAAGGGTTACCTTTTTTATTGTTTTATGAAGCACCTTTACAAGCTCAGCAGGTGGTTCTTCATCAGTAATATCGCGGACAGCAATGCTCCATACCCTGTTTAAAAACCTGTGAACACCTGCAAGCCCGCTTGTTGACCAGGGCTTGGACACCTGAAGAGGCCCCATGAACATTTCATACATTCTCATGGAGTCAGCACCGAAATCCCTTATTATATCATCAGGATTAATAACATTTTTAAGAGATTTTGACATCTTGGCAATAACCCTTTCCAGTTTCTCACCTGTACTTTTTTCAATGAAAACATCAGTTTCCTTTTCTTCAACTTCATCAACTGCAACAAGGGACTTGTTTTTTCTCTGAAAGGCATAGGATGTTATCATGCCCTGATTAACCAGCCGCTGAAAAGGCTCATCAGTATTCACATAACCCAGGTCAAAAAGCACCTTGTGCCAGAATCTTGCGTAAAGAAGATGAAGAACCGCATGCTCTGCACCGCCTACATAAAGATCAACCGGCATCCAGTATTCCATTTTATCCCTTGAGGAAAATTCACCGCTGTTTAAAGGATCAATAAATCTCAGATAATACCAGCATGATCCTGCCCACTGAGGCATGGTATTTGTTTCCCTTTTCCCGGGACCTCCGCATTCAGGACACGTTGTATTTACCCACTCCTCAATACCTGCCAGGGGAGATTCACCCGACCCTGTGGGCTGGTAGCTCTTTACATCCGGAAGAGTAAGAGGGAGATCCTTTTCAGGTACAGGAACAATTCCGCACTTTTCACAGTGCACAAGAGGTATAGGCTCACCCCAGTACCTCTGTCTGCTGAAAACCCAGTCTCTCAGCTTATAATTAACGGAACGCCTGCCAAGATTTTTCTCTTCAAGCCATGTACAGATTTTTTCTATGGCTTCTTCCTTGTTTAAGCCGTCAAGTATGCCGGAATTAACATGGATTCCGTCACCGGTATAGGCTTCTTCATCAATATTTCCCCCTTTAAGTACTTCAATTATAGGGAGATCAAATTTTTTCGCAAATTCCCAGTCCCGCTGGTCATGTCCGGGTACAGCCATAATTGCCCCTGTCCCGTAGGAAATAAGTATATAATCGGAAATCCACACCGGGATTCTTTCATTATTAACAGGATTAACTGCATAGGCTCCGGTAAAAACCCCTGTTTTATCTTTTGCAAGATCAGTACGCTCAAGGTCGGATTTCATGGATGCCTTTTTTATATAGTCATCCACATCGCTTTTACACTCCGGAGTGGTTATCTTTTCAACCAGATCATGTTCAGGAGCAAGAACCATATATGTGGCGCCAAAAAGAGTATCAGGCCTGGTAGTATAAACCTCAATAGAAGAATCGCTGTTTTCGAGTGCAAAATGAACATTAGCCCCTTCAGAACGGCCAATCCAGTTACGCTGCATTGCCTTGATTGCATCTGACCAGTCAAGCTTATCAATGTCATTGAGAAGTCTTTCAGCATAGGTTGTTATGCGCAAAAGCCACTGTCTTATATTTTTTCTTATAACAGAGGTTCCGCATCTTTCACAGGTCCCTTCCTTTACCTCTTCATTGGCAAGTCCGGTTAAACACTGGGGACACCAGTTGATAGGGGTTTTTGCCTCATATGCCAGCCCCTTTTTAAAGAGCTGCAAAAAAATCCATTGAGTCCACCTGTAGTAATCCTCGTGGTGGGTCGATATTTCCCTGTCCCAGTCATAGCTGAAACCAAGGGATTTTATCTGCTCAGTAAATTTTTCAATATTCTTCTCAGTTGTTGCCCTGGGATGTGTGCCGGTTTGTATTGCATAATTTTCAGCAGGAAGGCCGAATGAATCATATCCCATGGGATGAAGCACATTATAGCCATTCATCCTCAGGTAGCGGCAGTAAATATCTGTGGCAGTATATCCTTCCGGATGGCCCACATGAAGTCCGGCACCTGATGGATAGGGGAACATATCCAGCACATAAATCCGTTTATCAATAGGAACAGTGCTATCTTCATAAACCTTAAAGGTTTTATTATCTTCCCAGAATTTCTGCCATTTTTTTTCTATGGCAGAAAAATTATAATCTAATTCCGGCATTGTTTCTACTCCCTGAAATACGTGTGTAATTTAACTGGTCAGGATTCTGTTTTGAGGATATCAATGATTTCCCTGGGGGATGTGGTTTGAATAATCTTATTCTTTACAGGTTCTTTTTTTAGAATGGCCATTATATTGGACAAAAGACGTAAATAATCTTTATGCTGTTTTTCCCCTGCAATAACAAGTATTATCAGGTTAACAGGCTCGCC
>CAYYKZ010000027.1:0-15069 GCA_964468455.1 uncultured Leptospirales bacterium
TCATTGCAGGAGCCATAAGCACAGGCGCTTTCATTGCAATAAATGTTGTTGTAACTATATCATCAGCAATTCCGTTTGCAAACTTCCCTAGAATATTTGCAGTTGCAGGAACCACAAGAAAAAGAGATGCATTATCCTTTAATGCTATATGCCCCATCTCCCTCTTTTCCCATAGAGTTTCATCAGTATAAACAGGATTACCGCTAAGTGCCTGAAGTGTAAGAGGGGAAACAAGCTTGCCGGCATTTTCAGTAATTGTAACAAATACATTAAAGCCGTCCTTAACAAACAGCCTCACAAGATCACAGGCTTTATAGGCTGAAATTGAAGAACTTACACCAATAACAATTTTTTTCATTATATCACCTTTTAAAAATCCTTTCAAAATCATTTTTCTTTATTGTATGAAGAAAAGGCCTGCCGTGTGGGCACCTTAATTCAATTCTTCCCTCAAGTACTTCTGAAACAAGTTCCTTCATATCTGATTCACTTAAGCTGTCACCGGCCCTCTTTGCTGAATGACATGCCAGTGATGCCGCCACTTTCTTTTTAAGGTCTGCAGAGCTTTTATCTTCATTTATGGTTTCTATTATTGATCTTACTGTCTCCTCTGTTTCATCCTTTCCGGTTACAACAGGAACAGAGCGTACAACTATTGATGAATCAGAAAAATCTTCTACATCAAAACCGAATTCCCGGAACAGGTCAGTCATCTCAAGAGCTGCAGAATATTCAGGCCCGGCAAGATCAATTACAACAGGGAAAAGAAGTTCCTGTGTTTCTATAAAAACACCGCTCTTAATCAGACTGTCAAACAAAATTCTTTCATGAGCGGCATGAAAATCAATAACATAGAGTTCTTCATCCTTCTGTACCATAATATATGTGTTAAAAACCGGCCCGAAAATTTTTATTCCATCTTCCCTGGTCCTGTAGACCGTTCTGGATACTGAAAGAATATCCTGCATGGAAGCTTCAAAAAGATGATCTCCAGCTGGAAGTTCTTCAGAATCGTTAAGAATACTGTTATTCTTATAACTACTTCCGGTTTCCACTCCATAATCTGCTGACTTTAAAACAGGCATTGACCTGCCTTCTTCAGCAGTACCGGCATGCGTAAATGTTTCTGAAGTTTTAAATAAATCTGCGGATATGTGGTGTGCCCTGTTAAGACTTTTTGAGGCAATACTGTAGACGAGGCTGTCGATATATTTCTGATCAAAGAGTTTTATTTCACGCTTTGCCGGGTGAATATTAACATCGATTAAACATGGATCTATATTCAGAAACACTATTGCAGCCGCATGCTTCCCTCTGGGGATAACTGCTTCATAGGCTCTGGACAGATGATATGATAAAAATTTATAGTCAACAGGCCTGTTGTTAACAAAAAGCATCTGCATGCTTCTTGAGCTTTTTATATAATGAGGTTTTGAAAAATAACCGGAAATTTCAACCTTAAGGTCATTAATTTTTTCAAAAGAGAGATTCTCAAGAATATCCCTTCCAAAAACCTGTTTTATCCGTTCATCAGCTGAATCCGCCGCCTGGAGTGATACCTGCCTTTTCCCGTCAACGTCTAAATTAAAAGCAATATTATAACATGGAATGGACATTTTCAGAAAAATATCCCTTATGTACTTAAGTTCAACACGTTTCGATTTTAAAAATTTTTTACGGGCCGGCATTGTAAAAAAAAGATTTTCCACAATTACAGTTGTTCCCCTTGGACCGGCATAATCCGTAACATTGACTCCTTTCTGCCCGGACTCAAGGCGGGCGCCAATCTCTTCATCTTCTTTTCTGGAAAGTATTACAAGGTCAGATATGGACGCAATACTGGACAGGGCTTCACCTCTGAAACCGTAGGTGCAGATCCTTTCAAGATCAGAGGGCTCAGAAATTTTACTTGTGGCATGCTCTCTGATTGAAAGTTCAATATCACTTTTAGATATTCCGCTGCCATTGTCTTTAACAACAATTTTTTTTAAACCGCTGTCAAATATTTCCAGGTCTATTTCTGTAGCCCCTGCATCAATGGAATTTTCAATAAGCTCCTTTACAACAGAGAAAGGTCCTTCTACAACCTCGCCTGCTGCAATCATATGCCGTAAATGTTCAGGCAGTAATCTGATTCGGGACAATCCGGTTCCTCACTTTTTCAGAAGTTCTACAAGAGCAGGAAGAGTTTTGCCTGCAGATCCCTGTACAAATACATCTGTAATATCATGAGTCAATTCTGTTTCTTCCAGATTAAACTCAATAATTTTTGCTCCATTCCCCCTGGCTATGGCCGGAATTCCTGCAGCAGGATAGACTATTGCAGATGTGCCTACAACAAGTACAACATCTGCTTTTTCAGCATACTTCTGTGATTCATATAGCGCATTCTGTGGAATCATTTCTCCGAAAAAAACAACTGAGGGCTTAAGTATTTTCCCGCAGTCAGGGCAGAGAGGAACCTCATTACCCTGAATATTAAAATCATCAGGCGAGAATTCATGGTCGCATTTTAGACATTCCAGTTTGTTGGCATTACCATGATATTCAATAACATTACTGCTTCCCCCCTCCTGGTGAAGGTTATCTATATTCTGGGTTATTACAGCTTTCAGATATCCCATCTTTTCAAGCTCTGCAAGTGCAATGTGTCCGGGATTAGGCTTTGCACTCCCTGTAATCTCCATGAGCTCAAATATCATTTCCCATACCTTTTCAGGCATATTTTTAAACGAATAGATTGATGCATAAATTGCAGGATCATATTTATCCCATAGCCCGTTGGAACTTCTGAAATCGGGAATTCCGCTTTCAACAGAGATTCCCGCTCCTGTGAGAGCGATCATATTTTTCGAGTTTTTTATAATTTCAGCTGCTTTTTCAAGTTCAGTACTCATTTCCCCTCTCTGTATTTAAAAAAATCAACAGCACCTTTATATAAATATTGAGCCGGTCTTATGTCAATAAAAAAGCTTGAGAGATAGATTTATAAATCATGCTGAATCCTGAGGATTTTAATCATAAAAAATGCTATTATTTTACCTATATGGAGTCAATTATTGACATTATTACAAATATATACTAAATTTAATAAAATGATACCTTCGGAGGAAGTGGATGAAGCTGACTTACAGGCTGGTTCTTATAATTGTTGCAATTAGTATAATATCTTCAATTTCAGTAATGTCTTTTTTCATATATAAAATAATTGAGCAGAATAACAAATCCATCGCTAATACTGAACGAATTCTACGGGATAATTACGATTTTATAATAAGAACCCAGGTTGAGTCTGCTGTAAGCATGCTGACCCGGATTAACAAGCTGAGTGAAGAGGGAGTTTTCAAAAATGACCAGGCAAAAAAAATCGGGGCAGATCTTCTCCGTGAACTGAGGTATAATAAAGACGGTTATTTCTGGGCAGATACAGAAGAAGGATTAAACGTAGTTCTTTACGGTTCAAAAACAGAAGGGACTAACAGGATTAACTTTCAGGATACAAAAGGGGCCTATATTATCCAGGAGATTATTGCAGCCTCAAAAAAACAGGGAGGAGGCTTTACCGACTACTGGTTTCCCAAAAAAGGACAGACTGAAGCATTAATGAAAAGAGGGTATTCACTTTTTTTTGAACCCTTCGGATGGTCTGTTGGAACAGGAAATTATGTTGATGATATTGATGAAAGAGTAAATTATGAAAAAACGATGCTTAAAAAAGCACTCGTGAAAGATATTCTCTCAGTTGCCGGTTTCACATCTCTTCTTATTTTATGTTTTGCCTTAGCCGGGGTTTATTTCGGCAGAAAAATTGCCAGGCCGATTTTAAAAATAAAAGATGTAGTGCTGCAGATTTCTGACTTCAATTTTGAAGCAGCTTCTGAAATCCATAATTCAGTAAAATATCATGGCGAAATTGAACAAATGGCACTGGCAACTTCAAACATGCGCAAAAATTTAACAACAATCATAGAACAAATCCGGGATGTATCAAATGAACTCTCATCTTCATCTGAAGAACTTTCTGTTTCTACTTCATCTTTTTCCAACAATGTACAAAGCCAGGCAGCATCCGCTGAGGAAATAACCGCCACAACAGAAGAAATTTCTGCAGGCATGGACAGAATAGCCGAAGGATCCGATCATCAGAATGAAAAGCTTATAGAACTTGTTTCCATATTAAAAGAACTTTCAGCAAGCATTAATCAGGTATATGGTACTGTAAGCGAAGCAGCGGATTTGTCGAAACTGATTGCCGCTGATGCAAATAGCGGTGCTGATGCCATGGCCACCATGAACCAGAGTATGATTAATGTTTCCCAAAGCTCTGAAGACATGACAAATATTGTTAATATAATCAGAGAAATTTCTGAACAGATTAATCTCCTTTCACTAAATGCGGCAATAGAAGCGGCAAGAGCAGGTGATGCGGGTAAAGGTTTTGCTGTGGTTGCAGATGAGGTGTCCAAACTCGCTGACCAGACAGCATCGAGTATTAAGGAAATAGAAAAACTGATCAGTCTTAACAACAATGAGATCCAGGCAGGATTTAATGCTGTAAAACAATCTATTGATGCTACTGATAAAATAATCTCAGGCGTGAATGATATTGACAAAAAGATCGAAATAATTAATGGCCAGATGGTCAGGCAGAAGGATATAAATGATACTGCAAGTTCTAACATTGATCAGGTAAGAACAATGTCTGATGAAATAGCAAATTCCACAAGTGAGCATAAAATTGCTGTCAGTGAAATTGTATCTTCTATAAGCAACATTAATGAAATGTCCCAGACAATCGCAGGGGGATCTGAAGAACTTGCAGGCAGCTCTGAAAACCTGGCAGCTCTTGCTGAGAATCTTAAGCAGACTATTTCAGTTTTCAGGTTGTAAGTCAATGCAGTAATTATTGGAATAGGGACATTGTAGTAAAATAATACTTTTTCAAATACCACTGTTTTATTCAGAGTAAAAAGTTCTTAAGCATTTATTTAAAAAGAATACATGAATTGAATAGGATATAGATAACCCCTTTTTTAGACAGAGAAATTCACCGGATTTATGATTTCGATAAAAAATCATTGATTTTTTACACCCTCTAAAAATATAAACCAGTTAGTGAATGTGATTACTTTGTCTTACAAAAAATCACTCAGCAACAATATTTTCACCTGGAGAATTATATGCAGTGTAAATGCGGCGGGGTCCTCATTGAAGGGAAAAGCACATATAGAACAAGCAAAAAAAATTTCACATTTATTCTTGAAAATGTTCCGGCATATAAATGCATGAGATGTGATGACATAATTTTTTTAGAATCTGCAGAAAATAAAATTCTGAATCTGGTGAACAGGATTGAAAGAGAAACGGAAGAGATTGTTTCAGGAAGGCCTTCGGCCAACCTTTATGACTATTGATATTAAATGAATATTTTTATAAGAAAAATAAAAAAACTCATATCAGGCAGTAAGTATCTTCAAGGAATGTCCGACAGTAAAATCGGCATCTGGAAATGGGATATAAAAAACAACCGGCTTCATGTCACAGATTTCTGGTATAAAAAAATCGGTTATCCCGTACCTGAAAAAGATGAATTTAACTTTATAAAAGGATTACTACATCCCCTTGATTTATCCGCATTTAAAGAAAAGATTAAAAACTTTGCCGTTTCATCCAGTAAAAAAGAAATTGAAATTGAATTCCGACTTAAAACTTCTGACGGTAACTGGTTCTGGGTATATCTTAACGGCCGCGTAACTGAAATTAAAAATAACCAGCCTGTAATTTTAGAAGGAATTATACTTGATATAAACAAGCAGAAATCACTTGAAGATGAACTTAAAACCAGAACAGAAGAAACTGAAGCTCTTTATGAGGAATCTGAAGCACAGAATGAGGAAATGGCTGCCATTCTGGATGAACTCCAGAAAAATCAGTCTGACCTGGAAGAGACAAACAGCCGTTTAAAATTAAGCGAATACAAATACAGAAATATTTTCAGGAATGCCCCATTCGGGATTATACAGTCAGGTTTTGACGGTTCAGTGCACAATGCTAACAGCGCATTTGTTAAAATATTCGGGTTTGATTCAGAAGAGGATTTATTCAATAACCTTAAAAACACACACTCTCTTTACGCGGATAAAAAAATCCGTGACGAGACCCTTCAAAATATTGATTCAAGAAAAACCCTATACCTTCCTGATCAGAAAGGTATAAAAAAAGACGGAACAGTTGTAATTGTAAACCTTTACTTCAATAAAACAATAAATAAGTATACTGGTGAGGAATACCTGATATCATTCGTTGAAGACATCACTGAACTTCAGTCTTCGCAATTTGAAAGAGACCTCTTTTTTAACTATTCAGGCGATCTTCTGGGAGTATTTGACTTTGACGGTATTATAAAACAGGCAAACCAGGCCTGGACAATCTCCCTGGGATGGGAACTACACGAAATTATCAATACAAACAGAGACCTTCTTATTCACCCTGATGACCTGCCTAAAACCCTGGAAGCAAGAAAAAAGCTTCTGGAATCTGATCATAGACTTATAATTACCAACAGATACAGGCACAAAAACGGCAGCTACAGAATTATTCGCTGGAATGTTATTTCTTTCCGGGAAAAAGGGCTGATTTTTGTTTCAGGGAGGGATGAAACAGACAGAGTTGAGGCTGAGCAGGAATTAAACCGCATGTGGGAAAGGCTTGATATTGCCATAAAAAACGGAATTATCGGGCTATGGGATTATGACCTGATAGAAGACACACTTACTGTAAATGAAGCAATGACCGAAATGCTCGGTTTCAACATGCATGTTCTGCATAACGCTCAGTACGAATGGGGAAAATATCTCCATGAAGATGATCTGCCCCAGTCTTTAAAAGTTATGGTTGACCACTTAAAGGGTAAAAGAGAATACTATATTGACGAATACAGGCTGAAACTGCCTGACGGAAATTACAAATGGTTTCTATCACGGGGTAAAATATCAGAATACAATGAACAGGGCCGCCCGGTAAAAGTTTCAGGATCCGTTACTGATATAACGGAACTGAAAGAGTCTGAAGAAAAAAGGCTGAAGCTGGAGCAGAAAATGCAGCAGGCTCAGAAACTTGAAAGCCTTGGTATTCTTGCCGGGGGTATTGCACATGATTTCAACAACCTCCTCATGGGTGTTATAGGAAATACTGATATAATGCTCTACGAACTCCCTGAAAAATCATCTCTTAAGAATAAACTTATTGATATTAAAAAAGCTGCAAAGCGTGCAAGTGAACTTACAAATCAAATGCTGGCCTATTCAGGCAGGGGAAGTTTTATTGTTGAACCAATAAATATTAACGAACTGGTACAGGAGATGAGCTCTTTTCTTGAGGCCTCAATCTCAAAAAAAGCTGACCTTCTTTACATTCTTCATAAAGACCTTCCCCTTGTTAAGGGAGATGCAACACAGATAAGACAGGTTGTCATGAATCTTATTGTAAACGCTTCTGAATCAATAGGAAATGAACACGGAGAAATAAAAGTAGTTACTGATATAACGGAGATTGATGAAGCTTTTATTGAACACCTGACTATAAATAACGGGATTGAACCGGGTCATTATATTTCTCTTGAAATTACAGATACAGGGTGCGGTATTGAAAAAACAAAAATAAAGCAGATATTTGACCCCTTTTACACAACAAAATTTACAGGAAGGGGCCTGGGACTTGCCGCAGTGCTTGGAATTATAAGAAGCCATAATGGAGCCCTGGATCTTAAAAGTCATGAAGATAAGGGTACAACATTTAAAATATTTCTCCCTCTATCGGATTCTGATAAAAAGCCTGAATCCGATTCTGCGGATGAATCGACTTCAGTTAATGGAGAGAAATTTAATATACTTGTTATAGATGATGAAGACTATATAAGAACTCTTACAACAAGGATGCTGAAAATAGCAGGCCATAATTCCTGCACAGCAGAAGACGGAAAAGAAGGAATTAAAATATTCAGAGAAAAGAACAGTACTCTTTCATGTGTTATCCTTGACCTGACTATGCCGGACATGGATGGAGAGGAAGTACTTAAAGAACTTAAAAAAATCAATCCCCTGATTCCTGTAATTATAAGCAGCGGATACAGCCCCGATGACATTACAAAAAGATTCAGGGCAAATGAAATTGCCGGATTTCTTCAGAAACCCTACCAGCTGTCTGAACTACTGGAAGCAATAGGGAAATCAATTATTAAAAAGAACTGAGGGGATGATTCAGCAATCACCCCTCCTTTTTAGCAATTTTAGACCATGAGTCCTTTAATGATACTGTCCTGTTAAAAACAGGCTTTTCAGGCTCTGAATCCTCATCAAGACAGAAATATCCGGTCCTGTCAAACTGCACCCTGTCGCCGGTATTCAGCCCTGCTGCATGCGGTTCTATATAACATTCTTTAATCTGAAATGACTCGTGATTTATTAAAGACTTATAGTCCTGCCCCTCTTCAAGATCGTCGGGATTCTCCTTTGTAAAAAGATGATCATAAAAACGTACCTCAGCCTTAAGGGCATGCTGAGCCGATACCCAGTGTATAGTCCCCTTTACTTTGCGGCCGTCATCTGACCATCCCCTCTTTGTTGTTGGATCGTAATTGCAGTGTACCTCAACAACATCACCCTTTGTATTTTTTACAATTCCTGTGCAGGTAAGATAATAGGCATGTTTAAAACGGACTTCTGATCCTGGAGAAAGCCGGAAGAATTTCTTCTGAGGATTTTCCATAAAATCGGACCTTTCAATCCATAATTCCCTGGAAAAGGGCATTTCCCTTACACCTGCAGATTCATCTTCCGGATTATTTACTGCTTCTACATATTCCACCTTATCTTCAGGATAATTATCAATTATAACCTTAAGCGGATCAATTACAGCCATAATCCTGGGAGCCCTTTTATTGAGATCCTCCCTTATACAGTGCTCAAGCATGGCAATGTCAACCATGTTATCGCTTCTTGCTACACCTATTCTTTCAGCGAAATCTCTTATTGCTTCAGGCGTATATCCCCTTCTTCTAAGTCCGCAGATTGTGGGCATACGGGGGTCATCCCATCCTGTAACAATTTTTTTATTAACAAGCTCAAGAAGTTTTCTTTTACTCATTACTGTATAGGTTAAATTAAGCCTGGCAAATTCAATCTGCTGTGGTTTATGCTCAACTTCTGTTTCATTTATAACCCAGTCATAGAGGGGCCTGTTATTTTCAAATTCCAGAGTACATATTGAATGGGTAATCCCTTCAATAGAATCGGATAAGCAGTGAGTGAAATCATACATCGGGTAAATAAGCCATTTGTCGCCGGTTCTGTGATGGTGAGCCCTCTGAATTCTATAAAGAACAGGGTCGCGCATTACAACATTACCGGATGACATATCAATTTTAGCCCTAAGGGTTTTTGCTCCGTCAGGGAAATCTCCGGCCCTCATACGGTTAAAGAGGTCAAGGTTTTCTTCAACACTGCGGTTTCTGTAGGGACTTTCCTTTCCGGGCTTTGTGAGAGAACCCCGATACTCCCTCATTTCCTCAGGAGTAAGATCACAGACATAGGCCTTCCCCTTTTTTATAAGCACACAGGCCAGATCATAGAGCTTTTCAAAATAATCTGAAGCATAGTATAGCCTGTCCTGCCAGTCAAAGCCGAGCCATTTAACATCAGCCATAATTGATTCAACATATTCAGTTTCCTCTTTTGAAGGATTTGTGTCGTCAAATCTGAGGTTACATGTGCCGTTAAATTCACCGGCAAGCCCGAAATTGAGGCAGATAGATTTTGCATGTCCTATATGAAGGTATCCATTGGGCTCAGGGGGGAACCTTGTGGCAACAACTCCATTGTTTTTATTGTTTTTCAGGTCTTCCCTGATTCTATCTTTAATAAAATTACTTCTTTGAATGTCTGATTCTTTGGAATTTACCGGTGCTTCACTCATATTTATACCCTGCCTGAAATTTTAATCGGAACAATCTGACAACAATATATATTTCCCCGGAGTCATGGGGACTTGAAATTTTCGGCCTCCTGTCTGCCCAGGGATTACTTCTTTGCTCTGATCAGGGCGCCCGGCAGGGGCCTAAAGTTCATAGATATTAAAATTAACACTGAATCTGAATTGTCATTTCATCAACGACTTTTTTATTATCAAGTAAATTATAGTCTCTATATGACGATTTAACATAATTTTGATAATTCCATCACATTTTTTAATAAAATTTTTTCCTTGCAATAAATCTTCACCGTTTATTATAGGAACTTCATCCAACCATGAATTAATAAAAGGAGTCACACCATGAGAGTAAGATTCGCGCCAAGCCCAACCGGTTTTCTTCACATAGGAAACGCAAGAACAGCCGTGATTAACCATCTGATAGCCAGAAAAAACAATGCTGATTATATTATACGGATAGAGGATACTGACAGGGAAAGAAGTACTGTTGAATCTGAAATATCAATACTTGAGGATTTAAAATGGCTTGGAATAGAATGGACAGAAGGCCCTGATAAAGTAAAAGACTGCGGCCCCTACAGGCAGTCTGAAAGAAACGATATATACAGGGAATATACAGACAAACTCGTTAAAAAAGGGGCTGCATTCAAATGCTTCTGCACAAGAGAGGAAGTTGAAGAAGATAAGGAAAAGGCGGTAAAGGATAACAAACCCTTTCTTGACAGATGCCGCGATTTAACTCTTGATGAACAGGAAAAATCAGCATCAGAAGGAAAGGATTATACTGTAAAATTTAAAGTACCGGAAAATGAAATAATATCATTTAATGACGGAATAAAGGGTGAAGTTTCATTTAACAGCAGTCATATAGGGGGTGACTTTATTATTGTAAGGTCAGATGGCGGACCTGTATATAATTATATTGTAATAATTGATGATACCCTTATGCGGATTACCCACGTTGTCAGGGGCGAGGATCACCTTTCCAATACGCCTAAACAGATCCTTATAGCCAAAGCCCTTGAACTCCCTGTTCCTGAATATTCACACATGCCCCTTATTATGGGAAATGATAAAAAAAAGCTGAGCAAGCGTCACGGCATAACATCTGTCGACCTTTACAGAAAGGAAGGATATCTTCCTGAAGCTCTTATGAATTACCTTGGCCTCCTTGGCTGGGCTACAGAATCGGGAGAGGAGCTCCTTTCTGCTGAAGAACTTATAAACCAGTTTGATGTCTCTAAAATCGGCAAAAGTGCTGCCATTTTCGATTTCCAGAAATTAAAATGGATGAACAGCCACTACTTAAAAAACAAGCCCTTACCTGAACTTGTTGAACTTTTTTCACCTCACCTTGATGAAGCAGGCTACAATAGCTCTTCCATAGAAAAAGAAAAGCTGGAGCAAATTATTGCCGCACTTACAAAGAACTGTGAAATACTCTCTGACATTAAAAATTTTGCAGGTATATTTCTTGAAGAAGTAAACACCCCTGATGAAGCTACAGACTCGCTTCTTAAAAATGATTACTCCATTGATATTATAAAAACAGCAATGGAGCTTATCACTTCACTTGATGAGGAAAACCTTTCCGGCGCACTTGTAGAGGGGATAAAATCAAAGAGCGAACATAAAGGGAAAAAACTTTTTCACCCCATAAGGGCAATGATTACAGGAAGATTAAGCGGCCCTGACCTTGATATTGCAATCCCCATGATAGGGTATGATAAGATTCGAAAGAGGATTGAATACTGTTATAAAACTTACTGCGGGTAATATGATTTCAGGTGAATGGGATCTTATAAAAAAAATTAAAGCGCAGGTTAACAGTTCCCCTGTACCTGCGGGCCTTATTAAAGGTATAGGGGATGACTGCGCTGTTTACCAGATAGATGAAAAGAGATACGGACTTTTTTCAACAGATATAAGTGTTGAAAACATACACTTCAAAACCGGTTACACCTCATTTAATGATATAGGCTTCAGATCAATGGCAGCCAATATTTCCGATATTCTGGCAATGGGGGGAAAGCCCCTTTTTGTTTTATCCGCGATAACAGTTCCATCACGCATAGACAATAATGCTGTTGAAGAAATTTACAATGGCATGTTAAACTGCGCTTCCCTGTTCGGAGTTTCAATTGCCGGAGGGGATATTTCCAGGGGAGAAACCCTGTCCCTGTGCATTTCTATTTACGGAGAAACAGATAATCCCATTTACAGAAACGGAGCATCCCCGGGTGACTATATCTATATTACAGGAGATACAGGCCGGTCAAAGGCTGGACTTGAAATTCTCATGGAGGGGATGAATTTTGAGAAATACCCTTCACTTGCGGAAAGGCATCTGCGCCCCACTCCTTTCATGAATATTCAAATGATTAAAGAAATTTTCAGCCCCGCTTCAATGATAGATATTTCTGACGGAATAATTTCGGATATTAAACATATATGCGCGGAAAGCAGAAAAGGCTTCAGCATAAACTGCGACAGGATCCCCCTGCATGATGAACTTGAAAAATACTGCAATTACATGGGAAAAGAATCCATACCCTACGCCCTTTCCAGCGGTGAGGAATATGAACTCCTTTTTACTTCACAAAAATTGGCAGAAAATATTGACGGGGTCACTTTAATTGGAGAAATTACAGAAAGAGGTGAGATTTATACCAGATCCGGCAGGGAGTGGACACCTCCGGTTAAAGGCTATGAACATTTTAATAAATCAGAAGGATAATATGAAAAAGAGAAGTTTAATTGTTTTATGTTTTATGCTATTATTATCATGCAGATCAAATCCTGAAACAGTCCCTGAAGGGACATGGAAGTACGACCTTTATGTTAACGGGGTCAAGGCAGGTTCTGCAATAACCGTTATTGAAGAAAAAGAAAATCTCTATATTACCAGGAATGAAATGTACCTTAAAATGGGTACAATGGAAAATAAAACTATCCAGACTGTTACAGAAACAAGGGACTTTAAACCTGTAAGCCTGGAAATACTTAATACCATGGAAGACACATCCTCCGGCCTTAAGCAGGAGATAAATAAAACCGCCAATTTTGACGGGAACATTGTAACGCTGGAATCTAACGGATATAAATCTGAAATAAAATTAAATGAGCCCTTTATTCTTGACGGCAATTTCTTTTTTAAAGAGCTGGTAAAATCGGGTTTTAAAAGAGGAACAAAGATAGAAGCGCAGATATATGAACCTTCAGTTGAAATCGACAATACCATACTTGTAATTGTTGACGTTGCGGGCCGGGAAAAAGTAAAAACAGATTCAGGCGAAAAAGAACTAATTCATGTAAGACAGCGTGTTGAGCAGCTTAAAATTGTTGATATGTACCTCAATAATGTTTTTGAACTTATACGGGTACAATGAAATTGATAGAAGTCGCAAAACTTAGACAGGCATTTATTGCTGCATCAATCATTATACTTATGCAGCTTAATGCATGGACAATTCCGCCTTCCTCTTTTGTTGTGGAAACAGACAATATAAAAATGTCAATGCTTGCAGTTAAACAGGCAAGGTTCATTATTACTTATGACAGCGAGGACTTTATTCTCCCGGAAACAGCAACTCAGAGAATAATTTCAGTTTCCAGAACAGATAAAGGCACCAGACTTGAAATATTAACAGGAGAAAGAATCGCAGGGGACAAAAAAGGCCCGGGAAAACATCTTGCTAATACTCCTCTTCTGAGAACTGATGATGAAATAATAAAAAAGAGTGGAGAAAAATTTAATAAATCCTCAAATCCCGTAGAGGAAATTTCCTCCTATGTTTACAGGCACATCCGCAATAAAACAACAGGGTTGCCCCTTATAACCGCTCCCTTAATAATGAAAAACCGCACAGGCGACTGTACTGAACACGCTGTGCTTGCAGCTGCTCTTTTCAGAAGCGCCGGCATACCTGCAAGGGGTGTTACGGGAATGATTTTTGCCCCTGAATTTATGGGGGAAAAAAATGTTTTTGTGTATCATATGTGGATTGAGGTTTTTTATATGGGCAGATGGCAGCCTGTTGATCCTACCAGGCCGGGGAACAGGAATTTCAGTCCCTATATTGCTTTCGCCTATCATGACCTGAAAAGTGAAGTTCCAATGAGCTATCTTGCTGCTGTATCAAATTTAAACAATATTAAAGTAAAACTAAAGCGTGTAGACTGAAATAGAAGTTGTGCCGTATTTCTTCAAAGCCTTTCTGGTAAAACCTGCAGCGGATTCGGGGAGTGTGTTTTCTGTAAAATGCTGAAGAGCGGTTACTCCATTTTCATTTAATATTCCCGATTCATATATCTTTTCCAGAATTATTCTGTACTCATCAATTCCGGATGAGGATTTAACATAGGGCGGATCAGCAAAAACAATATCCCCCTTTATTCCTGAACCTGACATTGTATTCAGTGCAGAGGCATAATCAGTGTTGTACAGTATGACTTTTGATGAATTACCGGTATTATCAACTGTTTTCCTGATAAACATAAATCTGTCACGGTCCTTTTCCACAAAAACCGCCCTTTCGCACCATCTGCTTAAGGCTTCCAGCCCCATCTGCCCTGACCCTGAAAAAAGGTCAATGAAAACCCTGCCATGAAGCTCTTCACCAAGCATTGAAAAGAGAGCACCCTTGACTTTCTGCGGTGTAATATCAGCATCTGAAAATTTTTTATTATCAAAGGGTATTACACGTCCCCGCATATTTCCTGAGATAATTTTAACTGTGCCTTTCAATAATTTATTTTTCCACTGCTTTGTTTAAATCTTCAAGAAATGTTTTCAGGTCAAGCCCGGAATTGAATGCTATCCTTTCTATTGACTCCCCTGCTATACCTTTGCACTTTGCACAGTGAAGATTATAGCTGTTAAAAACTTCCGCTACTTTTTTTGACATTCTGAGAGCGTCTGCTCCATTGGTTTTTGAAGTAATTTTCATTCTTTTATCCTGGTTGGTATCATTGTATTCATATAATAAAGAATACACCATAAGAAAAAGGTCTTAATAATTCAATTATTTTCCGGGATTAAAATAAAAACTCACGATTAAATCCAGGAGGTATTAAAAAAAG
>CAYYKZ010000028.1:0-476 GCA_964468455.1 uncultured Leptospirales bacterium
AATTAATCAAATATGAACCATAATTCATGTTTCGTCAAGCAAAATGTGAACTTTATTTCATATTTCACTTGATTTTTTGTCTTCCTCTTGAATGCATGTAAATGAAATAATATTATTTGTTCCCTTATTTACTGGAGTACCTCCTCCGGGGGGCAGGGGGCAAAAAGAATCCCGATACTTCGGAATTAGCTTCTTCTTTAATATTATCCAGATGATGAATAAAGAGAGGATAAAATGAGGAAACCTGTACAACAGCGTGGCGAAGAAACCAGGCGTCGGATTATTGATGCAGCAAAAGATGTCTTTTCAGAGAAAGGTTACCACGGTACAAATACAAAGGAGATTGCACTGAATGCAGGTGTTGCTACCGGTTCAGTTTATATGTATTTCCCGGATAAGCAGGAGATTTGTATAGAAGTATACAGTTCAATATACAGGGAAATCAAAGAGAATGTAATTGATCAGAATATGAATGA
>CAYYKZ010000028.1:486-6167 GCA_964468455.1 uncultured Leptospirales bacterium
ATCGGGAAACAATGCCGGATCAATGATTCCTGCCGGATCAGCCCCAATGTCACCAGAATGATCTGTTAAGAGCAGATAACCCTGCTGAAATAATATCTTTAATGATTGATACACTCTCCAGGGCTCATAAAATAAGTCCTCTTTTTCACAGAGAGGCAATTGCCATGGTTTATCTGGATTCTGAAATACGCGAAATTAATAATAATGAGGAGATTCAGATACTCAATCTCGTAGAAAAGCTGCTTGAAAGCCATAAGGATAAGCTGAGAGTGAATGATATTAAAGCTGCAGTAAGAGTAATCCATAAAGCTGCAGAAGAAACCATACATTCAGTTAATATTTTCGGAAGCGATATTGAAGAGGAGAGAATTATAAAGGAACTGAAAGATATGCTGTGCACCTATCTTGTTAAACCCGGTTTTAACTAATAATAGTGTTGAATATTCTATAATTTTAGCTATTATTAATCTGAATAAGATATCCGGATTAATCCGGAATAAAACAATTAAACCGGAGTAAAAAAATGAAGATTCTCAAGTGGTCTGGAATACTTTTCGGGGCTGTTCTGTTGATTATTATTGCTGCAGGTGTAGCTGTAATGATTATTGTTGATAAACCCTTTATTGAGTCAATGATGGAAAAAGGGCTTAACAGACAGGTACGTATTGGAGAGGTTAATGCGGGAATATTTTCAGCAGTTTCAGGTATAGAAGTTAAGGATATAAAAATATCAAATTATAAAACTCCTGATTCTATTGAAGCTCTAAAGGATAAGCCTGTTGCAGATAATGATGTCTTTGCCTCAATGGGCTCACTTAATATCAAACTATCATTCCCCCCTCTGCTTCAAAAGAGGATTGTTCTTAATGAGCTTATGCTTTATAGCCCTGTTATAAATATTGTAAGGTATAAAAGCGGAGCCTTTAACTTCTCAGACCTTCTTGTTAAAAAAGAACTTACTCCAGAAGAGAAAGCTGAGCTTGAAAAGAGGATGAGAGAGGAGGCAGCCGGGCCGCGGGACACTAAACCCCTTTCCGCTGATGATATTCCTGTTGCAGTCAACGCAGGGTCTCTTGGCATGCAGGATGGTACAATAAATTTTAATGACAGGACATCCGGGCAGAAGCTGCAGATATACAAGGTCACTGCCAGGATATATGATATAATAATTGATCCCGCTGATCTGGAAGGGGCGAACAATGTATCTGTTGAATTTTTCGCAGGTATAAAAACTGTGGGGAGACAGGAGTCGGGAAGCGTGGAGTCCTTTGACATAGGCCTTGATCTTGACGGCAGAGTAATACCCTTTGATAAAAAAACACGTTTACTCAATCCTGAAATATTCATTAAGGCCGGTTCACCCTATGGCAAGGCAACAGGCCTGCAGATTTTTAATGAGATGATGAATCTTGAACAGCTTGCAAAATATTCAGGGAAGCTTGATTTCCTTGGCAAAGAGATGGACTGGAAAAACGGATATGTGAAGATACATTATAAAAATAATGTTGTAACTCTTGAAGAGGGTAAAATTGCCACAAAGGATTACGCCCTTGCCTTCAGGGGTAAAGTCAATGTTGTGTCCATGGGGCTTGATCTCACATCAGAAATGACACTTGCTGAAAAGAATACAGCTGAAGTTAAATCACGTGCAGCCAAAGCTGCAGAGAAACTGATAACAGGGAAAGCACGTGATTATGTTAAAGCTGATAAGGTTGCGGACATTGCTGTTAAACCAATGCTCAATGACAAGGGTGAAATCTTTTTGAAATATGCGGTAAAAGGGACCGCGTCAAAACCTTCAGTTAAACTTCTTGAACCACAGCTGGGAGATTTTAATGATATAGTTAAGAAAGCTTTGAAAGATGCAGGAGGGGAGGCATTGAGTCAGGTTAAGGATGCGGCAAAGGATAAGGCTACTGAGAAGATTGGCGATAAAGCGAAAGATGTTAAATCAAAACTGAAGAAAAAACTTTTCTGATTATATCAGCGCGGTAGAAGAATATTTTTTATGCTTCTACTGCGCGATTTCCAGAATAACTGAAATTGTAGTTCCCCTGCATCTGTCGCTTTCTATGTTTATTTCACCATTTATTTTTTTTATAAAGTCTTTGCACAGAATAAGTCCAAGACCTGAACCTTGTTCATTTTCGGTTCCCCTTGTTGAATTAATCTGTGAGGAAGTCAGCAGAAGATTAATCCGGTCATTCTCGATACCTTTCCCGTGATCAGTCACTGATATTACAACTTTGCCTGCTTCTTTTTTATAAGTTATAATTTCAATAATACCGTTTCTATAGGAGAATTTTATAGCATTGGAAATCAGATTCCTGAGAATAAACCGTAATATGTCTGAATCTGCCATTGCATAAATGTCATCCGCCAGCCCTGAAACTATTGTTATCCCCTTGTCCTTTGCCATTCCGGAAACAAGCTGTATATTCTCTGTAATTATTGGACATAGGTTCAATTTCTTTAAATTTACAGGAAGATTGTCCATCTGTGATTGTGCCCATAAAAGAAGGTTTTCCAGAAGACCGTAAATATTTTTTGAATTTAAATGAGCTTCCTTTAGGAGTTCATTTATCTCGCTTCTTGTCATGGTTTTATCGTCAAGAATAAGTTCAATTAGCGCAGTAAATGAACTTAATGGGCCCCGTAAATCGTGGGCTATTATTGAGAAAAATTTATCCTTGGTTCTGTTAAGTTCATTCAGGTTATTTAAAAGGCTTATTATTTCTGTTACATCAGTATGTGTTCCAACAAGGCGTACAGGCTTGTTATTATCATTGTCAAACTGTTTAAGAGCTCTTGCGAGGATAAGTCTCCATTGTCCGTTTTTATGATGCATTCTGTTTATAATTTCAAACTTGTCAATGGCTCCTGACATATATTCTTCAAATAGATGCATTGTCTTTTCTCTGTCTTCAGGGTGTACCAGATTTTTCCATGTAGATAAATTATTTTTTAAATCTTCAGGTTCGTAACCAAGCATGGCTTTCCATCTTGGAGAATAATAGACATGATCTGTTCGCAGATCCCAGTCCCACAACCCGTCATTTGTACCGGAAAGGGCAAGGCTGAACCTATCCTCACTTCTGCGCAGGTTTTTTTCCGCAAGTTTGTAAAAGGTAATATCGTGAAAATAGCTTCTGAATCTGTTTTCAGAAAGGCGTTTAATACTTACTTCGTAATAGCCTTTAGTAATGGGGTAGTAAAATTCAAAAACAGGTGCACTTTTGCCCTGAAGTATGGAATGTACTTTTTCTGCAAATATACGGTCGTTATCAGGGAAAAGAGCATTATAGTACCCTCCCTGTATAGTTTCATAGGATCGGCCTGTTACTTCACAAAAGGTTTTATTAGCAGCAATAAATTTGAAATCAGAAGGTTTTCCCTCCTGGTCAAATATTAGCTCACATTCTGCAAAACCTGTTATCATTTCATTAAACAGGTCTATCCTGTCAGCCTGTTCCCTTGCCAGGGATTCTTCAAGTTCCTTTACTCTGGATTCAAGATTCTTTATGTATTCACTGTTATTTATTTTTGCTGTCATAATTTAAATAATAATATATATATAGTTTTTTTCCACAAATACTTTTTAGAAGGGTAGCATTAAAAAAATAAATATTTTTAGAAGAGAATACCCTGTTTATCTTTTCCTGAGGCTGAAGCAGCTTTATCCGCAGGTTTAGTGAAAATTTTTTCATCCCCGTTCAAACGGCCTGTAATAATGGGAGAAAGAGGGTTGTGTTCTTTATGGTTTTTTTGAGCCGCATCTGTACTTTTATTCGCATAACAGTAAATACATCTGTTAATGCAGGTATTGTATGCACCAATATCCATGGAAGATGCGCAGAGGCATCCATTTCTCTGGTTTTTGTCAATAACGGGTATAATATCTCTTCCTGAAATCTCAGCAACAAGATCGCTGCTTATGCAGCCGTCCCTGGTTATACCGCAGTTATTGAAGTTATTTCTTTCTGAACAGCTCTGAAGTTTTATTTTATTTTCTCCGGCAGATTGCGCCATAGAACTGACCAGAATAAATTTTTCCTTCTCTCCGGGAACTGAATAATTTACGCCTGCCATGTTTTTTATGCACTTGTCATAATATGTTATGAAGCTGAAAATACATTTGCGGGTATACCCCTGTAACTGGCATGCCATTCTGCTGAATGATTCTTTATGAAATTCAATGTTGAATTCAGGGGTAATAATTATAGGATCGTATCTCCATATGACTTTGTCCGGACCAATTATTTCCGCAAGCTTTTTAAAGTTATCTATAATTATATTTTTTCCCGGGAGATTTTTTTCGATTTCTGGACCATAAGGTGTAATTGTAAAAAGGAAGTAGTATGAATATCCATCAAGTTTATGAAGATTTCTGATCATGGGTGCAGGATTTTTTGTCCAGAAAACAAATGCATCCACATCTTCATAATTAAGCTTTACTCTGAATACCTGTTTTCTGTTAACCGGGTTTTTTACAAGAACATAACCTTCTTTAATACGGTTAAAAAACCATTCTGAATAAAAAGAAGGGATGTCTGTGCGTCTGCTTGCGGATATTATCAATGTCAGCCTTTATATGCGTAAATAGAATGGTTCCTAAAGCATGAGAATATCCGCAGCTTTTTCAGGGTCTATCCTGTATCTGGAGCCCTTACCCTGGAAGAAACCGTGAGACTTTATAAGGTGAATTGACAAAGGAGTAATGATTATTTCATTGCCGTTTTTTTTATCAGTTATTGTCACTTCACCTTTCGGGAATACACCTTCTCCGGTAAATGGGGAGGGAATTTTGCCCATGGACTCGTTATATTTCCCGTAAACACCTGGAAGAACCTCTACTTCTGCACCGAATCCTTTCACAGCTTTATCGTAAACTTCAGTAAGAAGCTCCGCGATCTGGTCAGCAGTAATTTCAGCGCTTTCCAGAACAGCAAGGTCATGAGAAATTATTTCCTGCACCGGTCTTGAGTCATTACCTAAGAATCCTTCTCCGGAGAAGGACGAAGGCCCAAGTCTTTCCCGCAGTTCCTTTTCTGATGGTGATTCTTTCATGAATTTAACCCCTTTTATCAGGCGAATTTATCAAAGAAGATATTACTCTCCGGAAGTCCGGCATTCTTCATCACCTCAACACAGGCGTCAATCATCCCCGGAGATCCGCAAAGATATGCCTCATATTCAGCCATGTCCGGGATATGACGTTTCAGCACATCTGTTATAAGACCCCGTTCACCCTGCCATGATGATTTTTCCGGCTCATTGGAAAGTGCCGGTATATATTTAAAATCGTGAAGATCTTTCTCCATTGCCTTCAGCTCTTCAGTGTAAAAAAGATCCTTTTCCGTCAGAGCTCCGAAAAAGTAGAGGGCTTTTCTGTTGATACCCTTCTCCTTCATGTCCCTTAATATACTCCATATGGGGGCCATTCCGCTTCCGCCTGCAACAAAAATTATAGGCGCTTCTGTTTCTGTGAGCCCAAAATCACCGTAGGGTCCGGAAAAGGCAACTTCCTGCCCTGTTTCAACATGATCAAATACCCAGGTTGTGCAAATACCTTCAGGTACTTTCCGGATCATAAGTTCAACGCTTTTTTTGTCAGATGGTATGGATGAGATGGAATAGGCCCTGTTAACACTCTCCCGCCCCTTATATTTTTCGCTTTCCAG
>CAYYKZ010000028.1:6177-15025 GCA_964468455.1 uncultured Leptospirales bacterium
CATGGCGGCGGCAAAAAATAACTACAGTCTGCTTATGCACGCCTCAGTTGATGAAAAGGCTTTCCAGCTGTAAATACTGGCCTGCTTTATATTCTATTTCAGAAGGAGAAATGAGTTCCATTTTAAATTCAATAATATCGTGTGTAAGAGGTTTTTTATCAGTAACTTTTGCCCTGAATTTTTTAACTGAAAAGAGTTCCTCAGGTATTGTAATTTCAAGATCTTTCCTTACTTTCACCTGACAGGAAAGCCTTACATTTTTTTCCAGTTCATCCTTTGACAGGTATGGAATTTCAATAGGGCCTGTAATTCCTCCTCCGCTTTTTACCTGCACTTTACAGTAGGCACATGTTCCTCTGCCGCCGCAGGCTGATGGAATAAAAATTTCATTATCAGCCAGGCTGGAGAGAAGGGATGATCCCCCTTCCACAGGTATGTTTTTATCTCCGTTGTTGATATCAATATTGCATGTGCCGTAGTTTAGTATTTTCTTTTCCGCCAGAATAAGAAGAACTGAAAGAGTCAATCCTATGGCGCATAGAAATCCGATTGAAATAAGTATCTGCTGCCAGGGTAAAGATGTCATATTGATATTATATCCTTATAAAAAAATCAGTTATTATTTTTAATGTTATAATGTCCGGAGCTGTCTGCAAGGTAATTTTTTGTCATACCGGCTGCAGCGAAGCGAAATGCCGGTATCTCTTAGGTCTGATACAATCTTGAGATTCCGGTATTTGCATAAACTGAAACTGCAAAACCGGAATGACAAATCCTTTTGAATCTGACTTCTGGGACAGCCCCAGGGCATTTTAATCTGCGAATATACTACTTTTAAAATTATATTTTAATCATACCTGAAAATCCAATAAAAGCCAGTGCTATTATCCCTATAATAATAAGTGTAATTCCCGGGCCTGCAAGTCCTCTGGGGAGTTTTGACTCATCAATTTTTTCTCTGATACTTCCTATAATTGAGATAGCCATAAACCATCCGAATCCTCCCCCAGCGCCGAATGCGGCTGTTTCAATGAGGGAGTAGGGCTTGTTAAGCATAAAGAGTGAAACCCCCAGTATTGCGCAGTTAACTGTTATGAGCGGTAGAAAAATCCCCAGGGCATTATAAAGTTTTTCCGAGAATCTTTCAATTACCATTTCAATAAGCTGAACAGTTGCGGCAATCATAACAATAAATGTAACAAGGCGAAGATATTCAAGTTCCAGGGGAACAAGCATATATTTGTAAATAATATAGTTAAGCACAGATGTTGTTGTAGTGACAAAAATTACAGCAGCGCCAAGGCCCACACTTGTATCCACCCTGTTGGAAACTCCAAGTACAGAACACATACCAAGAAACCTGGCAAGGAGAATATTGTCAGTAAAGGCTGCGGAAATAAAAATTAAAAAGAGTGTAAAGAGGGGGCTCATTTCAGCAATATTTTCCATTTTTATTTACCCCCATCTTCCGATCTTTCCAGCCTGTTCCTGGCAAACCATGTTATTATCCCAAGCATAAAGAATGCACCTGGAGGCATAACCATAATGGTCCACTGATGCCACCATATCTCCTTAGCTGGAAGTGTGAAACCCATAATAGTTCCAAATCCTAATGGCTCCCTTACAAGGGCAATGGCAATAAGAATGAGTGAATAGCCGATTCCTGATGCCAGTCCGTCAACAACAGCAAGTATGGGCCTGTTCTGGCTTGCAAAGGCCTCAGCCCTTCCCATGATAATACAGTTTGTAATAATCAGGCCCACGTATGGCCCGATGAATCTGTGAATATCGGGACTGACAGCTTTAATTACTATATCCACCATCATAACATATGATGCGATTATCAGCACCTGTACTATCATTCTTATTCTTTTCGGAATATAGTTGCGCAGTATGGAGATTGTCAGGTTGGACATGATAAGTGTAAAAATTACACCAAGGCACATAAACAGGGTGTTTGTAAGAAGATTAGTAACAGCCAGGGCTGAGCATATCCCCAGTACCTGTCTGAAAACGGGATTTTCGTTCCATACATCTTTTATTAATATCTGAGTAGGGGTGTCCGGCATAATCTATTCCTCCCCTTTGTAGGCTTTTCTGAAAAGATCAAGATCGCGGTTAAGCATATTCATAAGTGCTAAAGATGTCTGTGTTGCTCCGGTAATTGCATCAACCCTGTTTAATGCGTTAGGGTCAGGGGAGGGGCCGATGATGACCCTTTTATCTGGCTGGTTTCCCCATGCAATTGTAAGTCCCCTGAAACTGTCAGTGAATGACTGCTCCTCAATACGTGCTCCCAGTCCCGGGGTTTCCTTCTGATCCAGAAATTTAATATTCTGAATTTTTTCCAGATCAGGAGTTACTACTGCAATCCCGGTAATGGCATCCCAGAAACCCATCCCTTTAAAGAAAACACCGATGTCGCCGCTCTCTTTATCCTTAAGGTAAAGGATGTCCCGGTTTTTATAGCTGATTGTAAGCTCTTCAATCCGTTCCTCTACAGATTCTCTGTATGCATCTGCCGAGCTCCCTGATACTGGAAGAGAGAATACCTGTGCAATAACCCTGTTTCTGTGCATTTCCTCATTTTTTTTAAGAAGATCAACAGTTGAATAATTTACTATTGAAATTGCAAAGCCGAAAAAAATGCTCAGAGCCAGTATAAAAAGAATGATATATGCAGGTGACTGTTTATTCATGCCGCACCTTTCTGTTTTTTCGATTTTTTATAAGCAGTAACCCATCTGTCCAGCATGGGGGCAGCCATGTTGCCGAAAAGGATTGAGAAGGCCACACCCCCTGCAAAAATGGATCTGTACCTGAAAAATACAATAAGCGATCCTATAAAGAAGCCGTAGATAATCTGGGATGTCTGGTTTTTTGGCGCGCTAATGGGGTCAGTAACCATAAAAACAGCCGCAAAAAGGAGAGCTCCTGAAAAAAGTGTGAAATCCGCTGCAGGAACAGCATCTATTTTAAAAACATAGTGAAGTAGAATGCTTAAAAAAAGGGCCCCGGCAATTGTAGAAACTGTGAGGCGCCACTGGGCTGTCTTTGTCCATAAAAGATATATACCTGAGAGAATAATTACAATAGCAGACACCTCTCCGATTGATCCTGCTGAAAGAACCCTTGTGTGCTCACCAGATTTAAAGACTTCACCAATATTTCCAAGCAGCAGATTTATGGAATCTGCAGTAAAACCGAAATCGCGACGCGACCACATGGGCGTAGCTGCAGTAATGATATCTGACTGGGCAAGTCCGCTTTTTTCAATAAGCGATACTGCATAGGCTGATGTTTCAAAACTCCACTCCTTAAATCCTCCCGGGAATCCTGAGAAAACAGGTACAAACCTGGATGTCATTTCAACAGGGAATGCCACGTAAACGAAGGCTCTTCCTACAATAGCAGGATTGAAAATATTTCTGCCGAAACCTCCAAAAACCTCTTTTCCGAACAGTATTGCAACAACTGCCCCTGAAGCAACAATCCAGAATGGCGTTGTTGGGGGCAGGGAGAGTCCGTAGAGTATTGATGTTACAAAACAGGCCTGGCTTATTTTCCCATTGCGATTTGAAGTCATTATCCATTCAGTAATGACTGCTGCAGCAGTTGATACAAGAAGTACAGCTGCAACGCGCCAGCCGAAAAAATAGATACCTGATATAGCAACAGGTATAAGAGCATAAACTACTTTAAGCATTACTTTCTGCTTCAGAAATTCTGGTTTTATCATAAAAATTATTCTGTTTCCCGGTATTTATGCGATTTAAAATGATATTGATGTTAATATATATTATATTGTGGAAATTTTAAAGCATTTTTTTCCTATTCGGACTAATTTGGAGGTTAATTATTTATAAAGAAAACTTCGGGCTTAATTATGATGTATCCATTACCCGCACTGCAGTAGGCGAGGGTAATGGATACATCTGATCATTGAACAAAAATCACGATGATTCAGCTATCTGTAAATGTTATCCTCTGATTCAGGCTTTGCTTATAACCTGCTTTCCCGTCAGTGCCGGGGATTTTTTTAAAGAAACTTTTGAAAAAATTTCTCCGGACTTATAGTTGTCCGGAATTGTATTCTCAAACTCAAAGGTCATGAAGTTATAGTTTACCATCCCTGTTATTATTGAAATAACATATTCTAACTGTAATTAATTTATATTCTCAACTATGAATGCGCATGCCGGGCCTCCACTGGCGCACATGCTTGCGCAAGCATAACGTCCACCTCTGCGTTTAAGTTCATTTATAGCGGCCATGATTATACGCACTCCTGTCATTCCCACCGGATGACCCAGCGGAATACCTGATCCGTTCGCATTGAGATTGTCTATCGGAATTCCCAGTTTTTTCTGGCAGGCGATTGCCTGGGCGGCAAATGCTTCATTTAATTCCCAGTAATCAATATCTCCGGGATTCAGATTGGCAAACTTCAGAGCTCTGTGGACTGCAGGAATAACTCCCATACCCATTAACCTCGGCTCACATGCTCCCGATGCTGAAGCTTTGACTTTTGCAAGGGGGGTAAGCCCCAGTCTTTTCGCTTTGTCAGCTGACATCATTATTAGCGCTGCAGCACCGTCATTAATGCCCGACGCATTAAATGCAGTTACTGTTCCATCCTTTTTAAAAACCGGTTTCATATCAGCAGCTGCTTCAGGTGTTGCTTCATGATTAGGATGTTCATCAGTATCAAAAATTTTATTTCCTTTTTTTGTTTTAATCTCAACAGGTATTATTTCTTCTTTAAAAATGCCTTTCTTTATAGCTTCACAGGCACGCCGGTGACTCAGTAGAGAGTAGTCATCCTGCATTTCACGTGTTATTCCATACTCTTCTGCGATATTTTCGGCAGTTATTCCCATGTGATAACCCTCAAAGGCGCAAATGAGACCGCCAATCATAAGGCTATCCTGAATTTTTTCTCCATCTCCAAGCCGGTATCCTTTTCTTCCGTTCATCAGAAGGTATGGAGCATTTGTCATACTCTCCTGACCCACAGCAGCGGCAACTTCAATCCTCCCCAGCATAATCTCCTGTGATATAATATCAGCTGCTCTCATCGAGGAGGGGCACTGCTGATGAACAGTAGTTGATATGGTTTCAACAGAACATCCCGACTTCAGCGTAACCCAGCGGGCGGAATTCCCCGGTGATCCGGCCTGATTACACTGTCCCACTATGACTTCTTCTATAATCTCCGGCTTGATCCCGGACTTTTCTATTGCTCCCTTTAAGGCAAAAACCCCCAGTTCGTGACCCTTATAGCTTTCAAGAGACCCGTTGAAATCACCGATTGCTGTTCTGGCTGCACTTACAATAACAACTTCTTCCATCTCTAAACCTCCAGTATTCTTTTACTCATATAATGCCGGCAGTCAGAAGAAGACTCACAAGACGGCATTATTGTTCCAATTATATCACTTTGCTGTTTTTCAATGCCAGAATTACCATGTTACCTGCAATGCGTTCCTTCAGAGAAGCGGGCTTTTCAAGCTCCATATGTCTAAGATAAACCTTTGCTGATTCAGGAACCGGCTTTATTGCCACAAGGAGTAATCCGATTAATAGTTTAAAAGGGTTCTCAGCAGCAAGGTTCTTCAGGGTCTTCATGGAGGAAACAATCATCACTTCTTCCGGTTTGAAATCCGTGCCAAATGGGAATGTCTTAAAAAATCCTTTGTCCTGGTAAGGTTTTAAAAGCTGCACTATTTTCTCCGGAGTATTATTCCGATATTCTTCAGGGATTTCATAATCCTCTGGTATTTTTTTTGCCTTCTTTGCCTGGTTAAGAAGCTGTTTTTGAAATCTTGAATCAGCAATATTAATCATTGCTGCTATGATCTCTCTATCTGATTTCCCTCTTATATCCGCTATACCGTATTCAGTCACTATAATGTCTCTCAGATGTCTGGGAATAGAGCACTGAGGGTAGTTAAATACAATATTTGATTTCAGATTTTTCCCGGAGCCTTTTACGCTCTTTATCATCATGATAAGTCTGCCGTCTTCAAGAGCATGGGCCATTGCTGCGAAGTCATACTGTCCTCCGATGCCGCTAACCACTCTTCCATCCGCGAGCTGGTCAGAAGAGATTGAACCAAAAATAGAGGCAGTCATACCCGTGTTTATGAAACGACCTTCTTTTCTCTGAAGTCTTCTAAGCTCTTCGTCACCATAAAGTTGATTCACTTTGTTAACACCGGACATCCCGAACTGTTTTCTTTCTTCCTCCGGCATTTGGTTAAGGGCATGGTAAAAAGACTGGGGGCCAAAGTAAAATGCTCCACAGATTATTTCTCCACCTTTGAGCTTTTTATCTGTAATATTTTTTATTTTTTCAAGATTTACCGGGTCACGCATGTCAACAGAATAGCTATCGTTTCCATCTTTAATATCTGTTCCGTTGAAAACAGCACTTTCTTTCAGTATCCCGAATTTCTGAAGAAAGATAAAATCATCTTCATTGATGCACCTGTTTATTGCTTTTAATCCGATCAGCTTTTCGATGATATCTGTCGGGATATTATCAGCTGAAAGGTCTCCCTTATTAATGAGCTTCATCAGGGGTACACTATGAAATACTTTCCGTTTCAGTATACCGCTCTTATACATCTGCATAAATGCGTCCACGAACATTTCAGATGATCCGTAAAGTCCATGCTTAAACTGATCAGTCCCACCCAGCCTTAAAATGAGATCATTATACCGTGATATAAGTTCCACTTTGTCTAAAATTTCGCGATAAACACCGTTACTCTCATTTCTCATTATAAGTCCTGATACTATTGCGTCTCCCAGTGCTCCGATGCCAATCTGAATTGAACCGCCGTCTTTCAAAAGTGTACTCACATTAATTCCGATCATATGGTCTGTCAGAGTAATAGCATCTTTCGGAGCTCCAAAAAGAGGTAGATTAAACTGTTCTCCCTGAAGAATAAAATCATATTCTGATTTATCTACTATGGCATCACCATACATAAAGGGGAGGTTGTTATTCACTTCTCCGATTGTTACACATTTTTCGCCTGATATTCTCCTTTGCTGGTAAACCGGTAGAGCCTCAACGCCTAAGTCTGTATTACAGCCCATGGAATAACAGTCACCATTTATAGAAAGCATCTGGCCGAATATATTGGCGCCGTTGGAAACACCGTCACGAACAGCATGACTGTAATTTGATGCTATATGATTCATTTGTGCTTCCTGATCATTGAGAATTGAACCAGCTTTTGAATACATTTCCGTGAAAGTAACATTTGCCGGAAGTTTACCGTTTCTGTAGTCTGCAATAAAATCAAAGTCTATCGGTTTTAAAATTCTTTTTTCTATATCGTTTTTACCCTTTGGTAACTCCAGGGTCAGAGCAGTCATGATAACAAGCTTTATCTCAGGATTATCCTTAGCCCTTCTGTAAAGCTCATTCATAAATAACATGGGTTTCCCCAGACCAAGCGGGAATGATGCCCTGATATCATTACCAAGATATCTGATCACTTGATCCACGCAATAAACCACATCATCAGTTACAATACCCATTCTGCCATTCATATAAACCTCCCGGATTATTTTATTTTTAAGCTGTATGTCCTGTTCACGAATTCTGGTACTGCCAGGCCTGCATCGGCATAAGCTGCTGTCTTTGTTAACATGATACCTGTGTTTATAGTTTTAGTATCACCTCCAGTTAATGAATAGCCATTAACTGGAATGAAAAAAAATTATTTCTTAGTTTGAGAATATTCATACCATCCGCGTCCTGTTTTTTCGCCGTAATTACCCCTGTTGTATCTCTCAACTACTCCTGGTGAAGGGAGATCTGACCTGTCTCCGCTGCGGCGGAAGCTTTCCATTTTCATAAAATACTCAAGATCAATTCCTGTTAAATCCATTAACCGGAAAGGTCCCATTGGATGCCCCGCTCCATAAACGCATGCCTTGTCAATATCTTCAAAAGATGATATCCCCATTTCATAAAGCCACTGCGCTTCCCTGGCAAGAGCGCCGAGCATCCTGTTAAGAAGAAATCCATCCACTTCAGTATTAAGCAATACCGGTATTTTCCCGAGCCTTTTACAAAGTTCATACGATACATCTACAGTATCATCCGCACAGTGGGGGCCCTTTACAACTTCAACCAGTTTCATAACAAGAGCCGGATTAAAAAAGTGGAGGTTGCAGACCTTTTTCGGTCTTTTTGTTGCGTCAGCTATTCTGGAACTGACAATGCGGGAACTGTTTGTTGCTAATATGGCATGTTCTGGCGCATATGTATCCATATCTGCAAAGAGTTTTCTTTTTAGCTCCAGCTTTTCTACAGCAGCTTCAATAACATAATCAGCTTTCTCAACCGCTTCTTTAAGATCCGAAACAAAGCTGATTCTTCTTCGTGCAATTTCCATTTCATCTGTAGTGAGCTTCCCCTTCTTTACCCTTTCCTTCAGGTAAGTGTCCGCAAATACCTCGGCTTTTTTAAGTATATCCGGATCTACATCTGTACAGGTTGTATTATATCCGCTCATTGCGCAAAGCACTGTAAGCTGATGCCCCATATTCCCTGCCCCTATAACAGAGATATTTCTTACATCATCAATCTTCATTCTTTCCCCCTTTCATAATTTATTATTCAGTCTTTTATATTAAAAAATTATATGCCATTATACTGTTTTATTAATTTTTCCCCTGCACTGATACCTGCATCATATCCTGAAAGTAATATATCTCTTTCATCGGGTGTTATGTTTGCAATCTTTAAGAATGAGTTTCTGATTACTTTATACCCCGGTGTCGGGTCTGCACAGAAATAACCTCCTTCTCCCCTGGTTTCAATCAA
>CAYYKZ010000029.1:0-9664 GCA_964468455.1 uncultured Leptospirales bacterium
GACAGGGAGCTTAGTAAAAATGTGAGGCAGATGCTCAATAATGCCTATAATCTCTACAGGGTAGAGACATCTAAACTTACAATCAAGTAGGTTTATCTTTCTGCGAACTGCCTGGCAAGGCTGAGTTTGTGATTAATGAGAAGTATTGAGTTAGTCATAAAAAAGCGGTCCTGCTTATATTTAAGCAGCTCTTCGTACTGTTTTACTGCAGATACATAATCCCCTGTTTTAAATGAAGATTCAGCAAAATAGTAGTGTAATGATTTATCATAATCACCGCTTGTATCTATTGATTTTATAAGTACAATCGCCTTAATATATTCTTCATTGATAAAATGTATCTTGGCCAGGCCCAGGAGCCCGTTGGGGAACGTTCTGTTAATTCTCAGGGCTTCTCTGTAATATTTCTGCGCAGATGTGAGCTGGTTTCTTTCAAAGTAGAGGTCGCCCATAAGTATGAGAATGTTCAGGTCCCTTGGATTTTTCCTCAGAGCCTTGCGGAAATTTTCAATCGCGGGACCTTCCCTGTTCATCCTGTTGTATACATAACCTATCTGGATATTTACTTTATAGTATTCCGGAACAAGCTGTTCAGCCTTTCTCAGATGCATGAGGGCATGATCCGGTTTATGAAGATAAAGATAGCATACGCCTATATTATACCTGAAAGGAAAAAAAAGAGGCCCTTTTTTTAAAGCTTCTGATAAAATTTTTTCAGCTCCTTCATAATCACCCTGAGTCATCAGCTCAGCCGCCCTGTTATTGGCTGTAGCTGCTTTGTCTTCACCTGTGCAGTAAAGAACATCACCTTTTGAATAAATGTTTTCAATGGCATATTCTTCAGGTTTATCATTGATTTTAGAGAGCCAGTATAAATCCTCAGATAGGACGGGCCGGGGCTGCATTAAAATTATTTGAGCAGTAAGGATTAATAATAAAAAATTTTTCAAAAAAATCCTCTGATTAAATATGGATAATTGCATAATATGGTATTAATAAATATAATACAATAGTAATAATTAGTGAAGAAATATTTTTGTTCAAAAACAGGATCTTACTTTATCAGATAGGGGAAATATTTTACATTGCCCCATTAATTATCTGGCGGCTGGAAGAATAAATGCGGGTAAAAGTCAGGATATTTAACATGAAAATAATTTTAACCGGGCCTAAGGGTGCGGGAAAAACAACACTGGGGAGAAAAACAGCAAAATATCTGGATATACCATTCTTTGATATGGACAGAGAGGTGGCAGGGTTTTCATGCAATGATATAGATTCCAGGGAAAAACATGAATATGAAAAGCTGTACCATCTGGTTATGCAGGATAAATTTTTTATTTCAACAGGGTGGCGTACATTTCTCAATAAAAGATGTATCCCCCTTCTCAGGTCAGGGAGCTTTATTGTGCTTTTAAGGGCAGATGAAAGAATTCTGAGAAACAGACTTAAAACAGGCAGGGGAATCGATTTTTACGATAATTTTTCACATGATGAGTATTTATCTGCTGCTGAAGAAATATATAAAGCTGTTGAGCCCTTTGCGGATATTGAGATTGAGATTGATCCTTACAGGAAAAGCGGGTTTCACCGGATTATAGGAGATATGATTTCAGAAGGAATCGCTGAAAAGGGACCTTTATAAATTTTAATAAACGAAAAAAAAATCTTGCAAAGATAGGGGAGGATAAGTGTCATTGATTCAGGCTGATATTTAATATATTAATGCCGGTACAGCTATGAATATGAAAAAAGATTATATGAAAGTATACTATGAGATTCCTGAAAACAGAGGCCGCTTTACTGCTCCGGTTATAACAATTGGAAATTTTGACGGTGTACATCTGGGACACAGGCAGATCCTCGCCACACTAAAAAATCGGGCTCAACACCACTGCGGAACCCCCTTTGTTGTTACATTCAGAAACCATCCAAGGACTGTAATCCATCCCGGCGCTACCTGCAGAATGATTACAACTGTTGAAGAGAAGCAGAAGTATCTTTTTGAATCCGGTATTGAAAATATTATTATGCTCGATTTCACCATGGAGCTGTCCCAGCTTAGCGCCAGGGAGTTCTATAATGACCTTCTTATTGAAAAACTTGGAGTTAAAGAAATCGTAATAGGGTATGACCATGCCTTCGGAAAGAACAGAGAGGGGAATATCGATTTTCTTAATAAGCTTTCCGCTGAAACCGGTGTTGTTATTACACAGGTCAAAGAGGAGACCGTGGGTAATGAAACAATATCTTCAACAATTCTTAGAAAGGAGATAGATTGCGGAAATATGGAGAAAGTTGAAAATCTTCTTGGAAGGCACTATACCCTTACAGGCAGGGTTGTAAGGGGTGAGGGTAGAGGAAAAAATCTGGGATTCCCCACAGCGAATATTCTTCCGGATCATGAGGATAAGATGATTCCAGGTTACGGGGTATATGCAGTTAAGGTTTTTGTAAATAATGTAGTATGTAATGGAATGCTTAATATAGGTAATAATCCGACCTTTGGAGCAAAGAACAGATCAATAGAGGTTAATATCCTCGATTTTAAGGGTGACCTTTACGGTGAAAAAATAACGGTTGAATTCATTAAAAGAATAAGGGATGAGATAAAGTTTGAATCTCCGGAAACCCTTGTTGATCAGATTAAAAAGGATGAAGCTGCAGCACGGGAAATTCTTGCCTGATTAAGAGGGAAGAGATTGAAGGAATTTATCTTTTATTATCATTACAGAAAACTGACTTTGCATCTTGTTTCAGATGGGCATTTTCTCAGAGGTGTTCATTTTTCCGGCAGAAAATCTTCAACAGAAATTACAGAGGAAACTCCTGATCCCTTAAAAAAGGCGGTTCACTGGCTTAACTGCTATTTCCATCTCTCCTCAGATGTTCCTCCTGAAATTGTTCCAGTGTCACCTGATGATAAAGAGAAAATTATTTCCGGTTCAGCGGATTATGAAAACAGGCTTTTCCTTGATATGACAGGTTACAGTCCCAAGGAAATTTCTGTATATAAAAGCCTTTTAAAGGTTCCTGCCGGAGACACAATATCCTACGGCCTTCTTGCTGAGGTAAGCGGTATCCCTTCAGGAGCCCGTTTTGCAGGGAACTGTATGGCAAAAAACAGATTTCCCCTTTTTATTCCATGCCACAGGGTTATTAAAGCAGACGGTTCATGGGGAAATTTTACAGGCGGTACAGGTATTAAGGAGTATCTTCTGGAATATGAATCCGGGGACATAAACAGCCCCCGGACCTGCTAGTCGGGACTATCCCTTTATTTTTTCTTTGCCTTCTCTGATCATTGCTATTGCAAATCCTCCGGTTATGAGGAGTGTACCCAGCCATACAAGCCATATGAGCCTTTTCATGGTTATATCAAGAACAGCATAATCGGGAGGAAGCACTGCTCCCTTTTCAGGGGTAATATGTACTTTAATTTTTTTGTTACCCGCATCTATCCCTTCCAGTGTTATTATCCGGTTTGTTCCTGCGATTTTACTTTCAATGGGCAGATGCTGTCCCATTACATGTTTCATGCCGGGTTTGTATTTTTTACCATTTACCAGAATGTTGGCGAAAATGGTCATTTCTTCTGAACCCATTTTAGAGGTATCAAAATCTATGAACTTTACCTTAAGGCCGCTTATGGTCTGTTCCTCACCTTTACTGATTATTGCTGAAGAGAAATGTGCTTCAGCAAAAACATACTGCTGAGGTGTTATGTAAATATCTCCGGACGCTCCCTTAAGGATATAGGGTTCACGGAAAAGGGACTGGGTCTTTTTATTCATGAAATAGGGCATGTGGCCATGATATTCCTTGTTCCCTCTTTTTACATTGATAGCCACAGCTGTTGGTTCAGTAAATTCAAATCCCTCAAGGGTTACTGATACAGGCCCGGCTTCTGCTGTAGCCCCCTTTTCGATTTTTTTCTGTAAGGTCCATGAGTGGAAATTGGAGGCAATAATTCCCAGTACAAGTAATGCTATACCCAGGTGAGCCATGAGAGGAGCCAGGGTAAGAACTTTTCTGCTTTTGTACATATCACGGATAATAAGGTACGTGAGGAAAAGGGACATTATAGTAAATATATATGCTGCAGGGCTTTTTGTGAACATTAAATTAAATGCAACACCAGTAACCAGGGCAAGGACTGCGGCAATAATTGCTGTTCCCTTTGAGTACCTGTGAATTGCAAATGAAACAAGAATAATAAAAAGGAGAATAAGTATCCCGAAGGGAACTGAAAGATTGTTGTAGAAATTTTCAGTAACTGCTGTGGGATTATTTAAAAATATTCCTGAGATAATAGGGAAGGAGGTGCCTGTAAAAATTAAGAGGTTATAAATTCCCAGTATTATTATTCCGAAAACAGTTATGCTCTCCATTGTGAAAAATTTATCTGTAAGCTTTTCAGATTTAATATCGCTGAATCTCTTTGAAAAAAGAAAAACAGATATGATAAGGAAAAAGATAATATAGCTTATAAGAAAAATTGACGTATTGGATTCTCCGAAAGAATGAACAGAGAAATCGGAAAGAACTCCGCTCCTTGTAAGAAAGGTGCTGTAAAGGACCAGTATAAAATAAACAAGAGCCATTAAAAGATTGGATCTTTTTAAAAGCGACTTCCTTTTCTGGAGAATAAGTCCATGTATAAGCATAACTGAGGCAAGCCACGGTATTAGTGAAGAGTTTTCAACCGGGTCCCAACCCCAGTATCCTCCCCATCCGAGGACCTTGTATGCCCAGTATCCTCCCATGAAAATCCCGATTCCTAGGGTGAGGCTGCTGAATGTAATCCATTTATATGAAAGCTTAATCCATTTATCATAGTCCTGCTTTAAAAGCGCTGCAATTGCATATCCGAAAGGTATGGTTGCTGCCGCGTATCCCAGAAATAGAACAGGCGGGTGTGTGACCATCCAGGGGTCCATTAAAAGAGGATTAAGTCCGGTTCCGTCAGGGGGAATCTGCCCTGCATGGATTTCTCCGGGATAGGATTCCCATACTGCTGAAAAGGGGCTTTTTACAATAAGGAGTATAAGAAAAAATACCTGAAGTATGGTAAGAAGTGACATTACAATATTTTCATACTCATCCTGCTTTCTGCATATAAATATGCCGCAGATATTCAGGATAAAAAGCCATAAAAGAAGACTCCCTTCATCACCTGCCCAGAATGCAGCGATTTTATAGGCAAGGCCCATCGATTTTTCTGAATGGTTGAAAATATAGGTGTACTGGAACTGGTCAAAGAGAAAACCGCTCAATAGCAGAAGGGAGGCAAAGAATATAAGCAGAGATGAAAGATAGTATATTCTTCTGCTTGTATAAAGTGAAAATTTATCACCTGAAGCGCTTCGCGCTAAAAAGACCATTGAAACAAGCGAAAGAATCAGAGCTATAATAAGTATTGTGTTGCCTATTCCCATATTAATTATTTTCCTTTTCATATTTTGAAGGGCATTTTGTAAGCACCTTATCAGCTTCAAAGAGCTGTTTTTCAGCAGAGTATTTACCTATAAGAACTACCTGGTCAGCATGTTCGAAATTTAATGGTTTAACGCCCTTATGAAAGGCGGTAATTTTATCGCCTTCCTCCTCTGTAAGTGTAAAAGTAAATCCCTGGTCATTATGCACTACAGGTGAATCGGCAATTCTTTTGCCTATAACCTGCACATTCTTTCCCGCCTTTTCTCTGGCAGTTTCAAATGAAACATATGGACTAAAGAGGTCATCACTTATGAGAAGAATTGAAAAAACAAGGAGAACCAGGGCTGCAATAAATATGATAATTTTTTTAGAGCTCATTTATTTCCCCTTCAATTTTTTTTAATCGTCTATCTATCCTGTATAAAAACAGGGCAATACCTATCCATATTACAAGAACAACTGTCATTACTTCAGAGGGCATGCTGTTTCTCCTGGATTTTAATTTTTAATAAGCTTATGCGGTTCATGATATTGTATATATAAAAGTAAAGGAGTGTAAAAGCAGCTGTTGAAACAAAGAGTGTAATTCTCATTGCTGATTCAAGGTGCATTTTTTTTTCAGCATTAATAAGAGTATCAGGATGAAGAGAATCGTAAACTCTGGGGATTATAAAAACAAAAAGGGGCATAACAATCATTGCCAGTATTAAATAGACAGAACTTATTTTTCCCCTGTTTTCATTATCCGCAAGAGCGGAGTAGAGGCTGAAATAGGCAATATAAATTAGAAGCAGTATAACTATTGAGGTCTGCCTGGGGTCCCAGTTCCAGTATGCTCCCCAGTTAAGGTTAGCCCATATTGCCCCTGTAACAAGTGTGAGTATGGAAAATACAAGTCCTATTAATGTGGCATTATATGCCTTTTCCTCCCTGTAGAAGGAATTGCTGTTTTTCTGAATAATAATGATTATTGATTCAACACCTGCTGTTACAAAGGCAATAACAGAGACAAATGCAACAGGCACATGGAAGTAGAGTATTCTGCTCGCTTCACCAAGTATTGCAGCAGGAGGTGCCCACATAAAAGCAAGGTAAACAGCTATAGGCATTAAAATATAAACAAGTTTATGAATTTTCATTTTTTTATTCCACCCAGATATATCTGAAAAGAAGATAAGAGATAAGAGCAATAATTCCGGAAAAGAGAATTAAAAACAGTACATTTCTGTAGTCAGCACCTTTATCCCCCTCTATTGCGATCCATGTGTTTGATATGGATACCCACATAACAGGAAGGATAAGTGGAAATGACAGTACAGTAAATAGTGACCCCTTGCCGCCCGCTTTTGATACCATTGCCCCGAGTATTGTTGTTACTGAGGCAATTGCCAGGCCCCCGGAAAATGCAGTCAGTATAAACAGTAAGGGCTTTTCCGGTTTTGTCTGGAGAAAGAAAAGGTAAAGGGGGCATATAAGGGCAATAATTCCTGTAAAAAAAATAATATTGAAAATAAGCTTTGAAATAAAAATTTCCTCCGGCTGGTAGGAAAGTCTCAAAAAGAGGGCGTTTTTTTCATCCTCCTCCCTGATAAAGGTATGGGCAAGGCCGTTCATGCCGCTGAAAAAAATAATTATCCAGATCAGTATTGCATGTATATGGGGTTCAAAACCTGTTCCCCCTGCAACAAGGCTTACTGACATGGTAGTAATAATGGCAAAGGCAAAGCTGATGTTTACAGCTGACCTGTTTCTGTACTCAACAAGGAAGTCCTTGCGCAGATTTTTATAAATTCCTGTCATCTAATATAATCCCTTTTGTGCATAGCCTGATTTCATCAGGTTCATTGGTTGCTATAATTATGCTTTTCCCCGGTTTAATGTTTTCAATAGTGCTGTAAAGAATATCCTTCCCTTTTGAGTCAAGGTTGCTTCCCGGTTCATCAAGAAAAATAACCGGCGGATCATTTATAATGGCGTTAATTAATTTAAGTCTCTGCTTCATGCCTGATGAGTAATGCTTCACCAGCCTGTTTCTCTCTTTATAAATACCGAAAAGGTTAAGAAGGCTGCTGATTCTCTCCGAATCCACACCTGAACCTGAAATAAATTCTATGTTTTCAACAGCTGTAAGCATATCGTAAGGGTTTACCTGAGGCCCGGTAAATCCTGAATATGTTAGGTAATCTTCGGGATTTATTGTTACATTATTTTTTTCCCAGACTACACGCCCGGAAAAGGGTTTCTGCACACCTGCAAGGATCTGGAGCAGGGTGGATTTACCCGCGCCGTTTTCTCCTGTGATGTAGAATGGTTCCTCCGGTGAAACAGAAAATGTAAGGTTCCGGAAAAGGAGGTGCGCACCAAAACGTTTTGTGATTGAATCTGCCCCTATATTAATCAATTGTTCCCGCCGGAGGTAAATTTCTTATATGAGTCCCGTCACAGAACGGGTGATTTTTTGAGAGTCCGCAGCCGCAGAGTGTGTAATGGTCAGTTGTTTCAGGCTTTGTATCTCCATCACCCTCCATTGTAATTCCGCCGTAAATTTCAAGGGTTCCCCTTTTTTTTGCCACAATTTTAGGTTTACCCTTGTAATAGTCCACATGACGCACTCCATTTTTTGTGTAACAGAGAGCGCCTGATGGGCATTTTTTTATTACGTCAATTATCTCCTCAGGAGATGCTCCGTCAGCATTTACCCAGGGCCTTTTATCCCGGTCAAATACAGATGGTAGAAGTTTGATGCAGGATGCATCGTGACAACATATACCATTGTTAAAATGTACTGTAATTTTTTCTCCATGATAGTCGCGCCATCTGTAAAATACCCTGTCCGGGAGCTTTCCTGTTTCCATGCCTGCTTCAACATGTGAGAAGTCACAATAGGGCATTTCCTTTGATTTCCCGCATCTGCAAAGGGTCATAACAGGTTTAATTTCAAGCCGGTTACCTGCACTGTCTTCAAGGATTTCCAGATCCTTCACCACATAGGGGTTCCCCTCTTTTATTATGATGCGCGGGAGTTTATTATCAACATCTGACATGGTTTTACCCGTTTATTATATATTGCTGGAGATTTTTTTATGAAACACCGTAGGTTTCCCTGTATGCTTCCATTTTCTCTATCATTTCAATGCTAATGGAATGTTCATCCCTTGCTGATGCGTATTTTAAAAATTCAATTATGTCAAGTATTGTAACTATAGGGTAAAAGGAGAGTCCTGTTGATTCCGATATTTCCTGAATAGCCGATTTTTCTCCTGTACCTTTTTCCATGCGGTCTACTGATATTATTACAGCAGCCAGTTCAGGATTGCCGTTATTTTTAAGTATCTCTATTGATTCCCTTACTGCTGTTCCGGCTGTTATTACGTCATCCACCAGAATTATACGGTCCTTTTCAGTGAGCTGTTTACCCACCAGGAGTCCACCGTCGCCATGATCTTTGGTTTCTTTCCTGTTAAAGGTGTAGTCTGTATTTATATTAAATTCTGAAAAAAGAGAGGCCACTGCTGCTACTGCAAGGGGTATACCCTTGTAGGAGGGGCCGAATACTGCTGTGTAGTCCCCCTTTACATTGTCAACAATGGCGCTTGCGTAAAACATCCCCAGGCTGTTAATAGACTTTCCTGAGTAGAGCATGCCTGTATTAAGAAAGTAGGGGGAGATCCTTCCTGACTTGAGGGTAAATTCTCCAAACTTCAGGGCATTGCTGTTAAGCAGAAAACTTATAAAATTTTTTTTATACTCTTTCATTTTTTTATCTCCTTATGTTACGCGACTGTTCTTCACATGATTTTCCGGCAGCGGATCTGTTTATAAATTTAAAGTTAAATATTATGCAGAGCATGTCGAGCATTTTTATTATGCTGAAGGTGCAAAAAGTATATTGACATATAGAGTGATAAAATTTTGAAATTATGCAGTGATTAAGGTGAAAGGGATAAGATAAATATTGAAAAAGCTTACCTATATTGACGGGTTCAGGGCGGCAGTTCCTGTTTTTACAGGCTATTTCCCCATAGCTGTAACATTCGGGCTCCTTGCAGCTTCTGTGAACATGTCCCTTCTTCATACATTCTCCTTTTCCGCTATGGTTTTTGCCGGAGCGAGCCAGTTTGTTGCTCTTAACATGATTAAGGCAGGTATAGGGGCAGGTGAGATTGCTCTTGCTGTTTTTCTTTTAAACTTCAGGCATTTTTTAATGAGCGCTTCAATTTCATCA
>CAYYKZ010000029.1:9764-14957 GCA_964468455.1 uncultured Leptospirales bacterium
CAGTCTTTAAAAGCAGGGGTGGTGGCTTTGCTGGCAGGGCTTATTAATACGGCTTTTTCATATTCCGGTATAATAAGCGCAGGATGGGCTATTATTATTTCAATAATTGCAGCAGCATCTGCGGGTATGATTATTTTCAGGAACAGGGAGTAGGCATGGACAATCTCTTTACAATAATTCTCCTTATGCTTGCAGTTACATATATTCCCAGGCTTGCCCCATTCTACCTTGTGAGCACTGATTCTATTCCTCCGGTTCTGAAAAGGTTTCTTTCGTTTATACCTTATGCTGCTTTGGGCGCTTTAATTCTGCCGGGAAGTATTGATGCTGTAAGCGGCAGGCCTGAAATATCAGTACCTGCCCTCTTTGTTGCAGGGATTGTAGCATGGTTTAACAGCAATATAATTGCTTCGGTTTTTTTATCTGTTGCAGCTGCTTTTATTATGCTATCTTTTTTCTGATTACTTATTTCAGGTCCTCAGATCTGTCTTCAGCAATTTTATACCTGTCAAGAATTCTTTTGCTGAATCTGTCCGCCTTTTCTCTGCTTATTATTATTTTCTGTCCTGCATCATCCTCAATAATATGAAATAATCCCTTATTGCTTTTAAAGGCTTTTACAAGGTCTTTCATTTCAAAGATACTCTGCCCGTTTACCCTTTCAATAACAAGGTTGGACATATCATGATAACCCTGATTTATTTCATCAGCAAGCACTTTGGAAAGTAGTACCACCTCTTTACGGTTTTCACTGCGGATTCCGTTTATGTAGAAATTCATAAGCTTTGACGGGGCTGTAAGAAACCACTGCCCTCCCCATTCCTGCATATAGTTTTTTGTTAAAGGCTGAAAAACAAGCCCTCCTGATATAAAATATGTTGGCGGTATATCGTATTTTTCAAAGGGAACCAGGCGTGTTGAATTCATAGGAACTGTAAGTTTTGCTGTAATATTTTTTACCCTGCCTTTTCGAAGAACAGTGATATTGATTTTGTCATTTAAATATTTCTGCTGAATAACATAATTCATGGATGTGCGTTCACCTTTGCGTATCTCTACTGAGCCGTCATTTGCCACATTTACATCTTCAATGGCGAGTATAACATCATCAATTTTAATTATATCCCGTACAGGCGAGTCTATGAGTATACCTGTTACAAGAACACCGCTATGATCTCCGGTCATATTGAATTTAAGGCGCTGGTCTGGATTTTCCAGGTGCTGTGTTCTTATTCCCAGTTCAGGAAAACCTGCGTATCCGTTTTTTGCTGTGTCTTTAAGAAAATGCATAATAACCGGCGCAGGCACCATGTAACCTATATTTTCTCCCATACTTGAGGTCTGAAAAGCCACGCCCACAATTTTATCATCTTTAATTACAGGGCCTCCGCTGTTGCCCGGATTTATTGCAGCATCTATCTGGCATGTAAGAAGATTTGCATTGCTGTGTGCATAGTTTCTCTGTTCAATGCGGGAAACCACGCCTTCTGTAATGCTAAGCTCGTCTCCGCCTGTGGGGAAACCGTAAACAACAACCCTGTCCCGCACATAGGGGAGTTCTCCTATATCAATAGGCTTTGAGCCTTTAAAAAAATCGGGGTTATCAACCTTTAATATTGCCAGGTCACTGTCGTGGGAAATCGATTCAAGACGGGCTGTATACCTGTCGGGCTCTCCTGCTTTTTTAACCTGTATAAATGTGTGGTTGCTTACAACATGCGCATTTGTAAGGATTCTGTTGCCCGAAATAATTGAACCTGAGCCTGTACTGTTTGACTGCCCTGACATCTGCCATGGGTTGTCGTAATTGTAATTGCTTGTAACAGCATAAACCTTCACTATTGAATTTTTTATATGTTCCTGTGCTGAAAGGGATGATGTACAAAAAAATAAAATAGATATTGATAAAATTCTTATTATATTAAAAAACATTATGGATCTCCATGAATTTTTATGGTAATTTTAAGCTACTATATTTCAGTATACATAATAATTCAATAGTTTCTTCAGAAAACCGTCAATATGAATTTTAAAAGGGCAGCAGATTCTTTTTGCAGGCTCTGTTATTCCCGCACTTCAGCCGGAATGACACCCTTCCTGAACTGCTGTCTTATAAAAGATCAGGAGAATGTAGAATAAAATGGATATAATATATTTATCAGTGGGTATAAGTTTTTTAATATGGCTTTATATTATTTACAGGTATGATAAATATGAGCCGGAACCTTTTTTAGTTTTAGTTTTAACCGGGATTGCAGGGGGGCTTATGAGTTCAGTTCCTGCTGCTCTGCTTAATACTGCCGCACTTTCCATGCTGGGGCTTGATTCGTTTTTTTATTCCGATTCAGGTGCAGCAGTTGATTCCTTTTCCCTTTTAAGGTTTTCTCTTTTTGTAGGTTTTAATGAGGAGATATGGAAAGCAGCAGCTGCTCTATTTATTCTGAAAAGGCTGAAACATTTTAATGAACCTGCTGACGCTTTGATTTATTCAATGACAATAGCCCTGGGTTTTGCAGCTTTTGAAAATATAGAGTATACATTAATGGGCGGTATTAATATACTTGTTTTACGTTCCTTTACTGCTGTACCGCTTCATGTAGGCCTGGCTGCAATATGGGGTATAGGTATTGCAAAGGGGAGATATCTTAAGGGAGGACGGTATTTTTCTGTTATGCTCCCTTATGTTGCTGCAGCAGCTGTACTTCATGCTTTATATAATTACCTGCAGTTTATTATTTACAGCGGCTTTTCTCTTGTAATTGCTGTTATTTTTTCACTAATGGTTATTGCCTTTGCTGTAAAAAGGCTCAATCATTTTGTTGAGTTGAGCCCGTTTAAAAAAGAGATTGAAATGATTTAAAAAAACCGAACATAATAGAGTAACAAGATGAAATTATCTTCACAGCCTGAGAATAAAAAATGAGCACGTTTGAGTAATGAAATACCCTGTTTTAATCACAGAAATGATTCTGAGTGTGAAAAACATTCTCAGAATCTCCAAGAAGTATTATACTGAATCTGAAATATTCAGATATATATCGCATATTGTTCTTTCCATAATTCTGGGGCTTCTTGCAGGGGGCGGGGCGATTCTGTTCCATTACCTTCTTGAAAAGATGCGTCATCTTTTTGAGTACAGAAATTTTAAGCAATTCATTGATGTGCCCGATTATTTTATTATAATAATTCCTGTTCTGGGGGGCCTCATCTGTTCACTTATGACTTTTCTTTATCCTGAGATAGCGGCGGGTAAGGGTGTTCTAAGTGTAATCAAATCCATTATAATAAAAAAAGGTTATATTCCCGCAAAGGAGACAATTTTTCATCTCTTTGCTCCCATCATATCTATAGGAACAGGAGCTCCCCTGGGGCCTGAAGGGCCTGCTGCCAAAATAGGGAGCGGCATTGGCTCCTATATGTCACAGAAGTTTAATCTCAGTAAAAATGATATGATAATGTACACAACAGCAGGTGCAGGAGCTGCAATATCTGCGGCATTTAATGCTCCTATTGCAGGTGTATTTTTCGGCATTGAGGTTATACTTCTGAATGATCTGCGTAACAGGGCTTTAAGTGCACTTATAATTTCAGCAGTTGTAGCTGATATTCTTTCCCGGGCCTATCTGGGTAGTGACAGAATTTTTGTGATCCCCCATTATGATGTGGGTAACCTCTATGCCTATCCTTTTTATTTAGGCCTTGCTCTTTTGTGCGGAATAACAGCACTTATATACTTCAAGTTTTCTGAGAAAGTTAAATATTTTTTTAATGAAAAAGTCAAGCTGTACAATCCCTTTCTGCGGCTTCTTCCTGTTACATTTCTTTTCGGATTTGTTCTTTTGAGGTATGAGGAGATATTCGGTATAGGATACAGCCTTATCAATAGTGTTTTAAGCAGGGGCATGACATTCCATCACATTGTTGTTCTTCTTATTCTTAAAATAATATTTCTGGTTCTGTTTATACAGGCTGGGGCTTATGGAGGAACCTTTGCACCTTCCCTGAGCATAGGCGCTCTTCTGGGTGCGGCTTTTGCTGTAAGCATGAATTATTTTTTCAGAGTAAATCTGGACCCCACAGCATTTGCCCTTGTGGGTATGGGGGGGGTGCTTGCAGGGATTAACTGTATACCTCTTACATCTATTCTTCTTGTTTTTGAAGTTACACACGATTATAAATTCATTCTTCCTCTTATGCTGGTTTCAATTGTTTCATACCTTGTAATTATCTATTATAAAAAAGGGAACATGTATACAATAGCATTAATGGCTGAAAACATTGATGTTTCCAAAAGGGGTGAACTGGATGTTCTTGGGCGTATAAAGGCTGAGGTAATACTTTTAAGGGACATGGATGTGGTTGATTACAGAATGCCCTTCAGGGAAGTACTCCAGGTTATAATGCACGCAAAATATGGGGATGTTTTTGTTGTGGATAAGAATAAAAAGCTTCTGGGGATTATTACACTCAAGGATGTGCGCCAGGCCCTTATTGATCATGATATTGTTGATCTGCTTATTGCCCATGACCTTATAATGGAGGTTCCGGTAATTAGAGAAAGCGATCCCCTTTCAATTGCCATACAGAAATTAAAGCAGTATGATATAGAAAATATCCCGGTTGTTTCTTCAATATCGAATGAGGAGTTTATAGGAATTATTACTCACAGGGATATTATGGAATCATACAACAGAATGATTAATGAAGCGGAAAACAGCGAATATTTAACTGACAGTTATTACTGTAAAAAATAGATATTCTCGGAATAAGAGCATTCATACGTATCTTCCCTCACATGAATCAGGAATGTAGAGAGGCCTTATTATAAAGAGCATTCATCAGATTATTTTTATTAAAAATGGTTGATTTAAAATTCTGAAATAATTAGGGATGCATGGTAGCTGACTGAGTTTCGCAGGCTGTTCCCGGATTAAAGGCGGAACTTCACTGGAAAACAGGGAATAATAATTAATATAAGTTTTATATAAATGAGGTTTTAGAAATGAAATTGAGAAATAAAATATTCAGGGGCCTTTTACTTGTATCAGTAATAGCCCTTGTAGGTGTAAGCACGATTGCTGCTTCAAAAAAGAGTGTAGTGCTGAAAGTATTTCCTGCTGAATATACACTTACAGCAAATGGTGACAAGGTCTCTGCTTCAAGGATATCTGAGTTCCAGAAAAGGGCTTATCT
>CAYYKZ010000030.1:0-14930 GCA_964468455.1 uncultured Leptospirales bacterium
GTCTCAAAGCGCTGTAATTGACAGAAAAAATAAAGTAGTAAAACGACTTGTAGCAGGGGTCAGGGCAAAGCTGAAAGCGGCAGATGTTGAGGTTTTAAAAAGCCACTCGAAAATTAAAGCCAGTACTGACAATGGCTTTACTGTACTATCCGAAGGGAATGAATATTCCGGAAAAAATATTTTAATCGCAACCGGAAGTGAACCTGTTATCCCTGATATAAAAGGAGTTAATGAAGGCCTCCAGAGCGGTTTTATATTAACAAACCGCGGTATTCTGAACCTGACAGAAATACCTGAGAAACTTATAATAGTTGGTGCAGGCATTATAGGTTTAGAGATGGCTGATTATTATTCGAGTGTGGGATCTACGGTAACTGTTATTGAAATGATGAATAAAATTGCAGGAGAAACCGGTGACAAAGTATCTGCCGTTCTTCAGAAAGCCCTGGAAAAAAAAGGCGTTGAATTTAAACTAAATTGCCGTGTGAGTGAGTTTAAGGAAAACTCTGTTTTATTTGAAGATAATGGAGAAACCCTGAATCTTGATGCTGATAAAGTTCTTATTTCAATTGGAAGGCGTGCTGTAACAGAGGGACTCGGTATTGAAAATCTTGGAATAGAAACAGATCGCGGAGCCATCATAACTGACACTAAATTACAGACCAGTGTGCCGGGAATATATGCAGCAGGAGATGTTAACGGTAAAATGATGCTTGCACATACAGCCTACAGGGAGGGTGAAGTTGCTGTAAACAATATGCTTGGTATTTCTGATGAAATTAATTACAACACAATACCATCAGTAATATATACCACACCTGAAGTCGCCGTTGTGGGCCTGTCTCTTACATCTGCACAAGAGTTGGGGATAGATGCAAAAGAGATAAGTCTCTCCCTTATGTACTCAGGCAGATATATTGCGGAAAACACTGACTACACCGGTCTTTGTCAGCTTATTTTTGATGAACACAAAGAGACACTCATAGGTGCACAGATTATAGGAAACTACGCTTCAGAATATATTGCAGCTGTTTCAAATTTAATTGATCTGCAGATTGATGTTCAGCGGATTAAAAAGCTGGTTTTCCCGCACCCCACAGTCTGCGAAGTGATCAGGGATACGGTTTTTGAATTTTAATTTAAACATGATCTATGGAGAAATTCATTTCAGGTTGAATCGATTTACATATGGAACATAAGAAAACACGCAAGCCACCCTGGATAAAATTCACCATTCCCGGGGGGAGTAATTATACACATGTGAAAAAAGCTCTACAGGACAACGATTGTCACACAATCTGCCTTGAAGCCGGATGTCCCAATATTGGAGAGTGCTTTAACAGAGGTACTGCCACTTTTCTTATTATGGGTGATATATGCACAAGAAACTGCCGGTACTGTTCAGTTACTCAGGGTATTCCCGGTGATATTGACTATAATGAACCAGGAAAAATTGCAAGAGCTGCATCAGCCCTTAAACTTAAATATGCTGTTATTACATCTGTTACACGTGACGATCTGCCTGACAAAGGCGCATCTCTTTTTGTTGAAACTGTAAAACAGATAAGAGAAACATCCCCTCTGTGCAGTATTGAACTTCTTGTCCCTGACTTCAGCGGATGCATGGAAAAGGCTATTGAATCAATAACTGATATCCATCCTGATGTTCTCAATCACAATATTGAAGTTGTGCGTCCCCTATATCGTGAATTGCGTCCAATGGGAGATTATGACCTTTCTCTTCGATTACTGAAGCTATCTGAGCAGAATGGGAACAAAACCAAATCAGGCCTGATGATAGGATTCGGGGAAAACCTGAATGACATTAAAGAGACAATGCATGATTTGCTTGAAAACGGATGCACTATCCTTACAGTAGGCCAGTATCTCCAGTCAAAAAAAGAAGGATTTCCTGTTATAAAATATTATCATCCGGAAGAATTTGAAGAGATAAAAGAAATTGCCCTTTCAATGGGTTTTTCTACAGTGGCATCTGCCCCTAATGTGAGAAGCTCCTATCACGCTGATGAGATGATATGAGTATATGTTATTGTCAGATGAGTAAATAACTAATCTTAAAATTTTACTCTTATGTTCCGCTTAATTTAGTAAATATTCTTAACTTATACCTGCTATTCTATATGTCATAGCCATATCGCCTGTAATAAATAAGCAGCTCTTTTTATCTTTTCAATTCTGCTTAAACACTAAACATCACATCATTTGTAACAGACTCCTGGTCCTTTAGCCAGAAAATTGTTTCATAAAGTCTAATATAAATTTAAAATTTAATAAAAATCTATAATATTTAATTGCCAGATTATACCCATCTAATTAAATTTGGCATAAATCAATCATGGATATTCTGAAAAAATCGTGTTGTGATAATTTTATAGTATCACAGGAATAACCATGAGTTGAAATAAACAGTACTTTGTTGCAGCAGAGGTGACCAAATGTTTGATAAACTCTTTGAGCCCATACTCATCAATAAAACTACTATTAAAAACAGGATAGTTTACCCTTCCCTTGCACTCCACTACTCAATGGATAGAAAAATTAATGACAGATATATTGAATTTTACAGAGAAAAAGCAAAAGGTGGTGCAGGCATTGTTACAGTAGGGCCTGTGCTTTTTGACAATACTGGAACCGGAGTAATGGCACTCTCAATCGCAGAGGATGAATCTATCCCCTCTTTCAGAACACTTGCTTCAGCTATTAAAGATGAAGGATCCCGGGCCTGGATTCAGCTTTATCACGCGGGCGCATATGCCTATTCATTTTTAATGGATGGAGCTCAGCCAATGGGACCTTCTGAGGTTTATTCAAATTTCTCCAAAAGCATGCCGAAAGAAATGACTATTGATGATATTATTTATGTCCAGAATGGATTTGTCAGCGGCGCTATCCGGGCTAAAGAAGCAGGTTTTGACGGAGTTGAAATACTCGGATCTGCGGGTTACCTTATAACACAGTTTCTCTCCCCTTTAAAAAATAAAAGAACAGATAAATACGGTGGATCATTCGAAAACAGAATACGCTTTGCAAGGGAGCTGATTGAAAAGATGAGACATGCTTTAGGCCCTGATTACCCTATAACAATCAGAATGGCGGGGAATGATTTTGTCAGCGGCAGCAATACAAGTAATGAAACTCCGCTAATTGCAAAGGTATACGAAGAAGCCGGGATAGATGCAATAAATGTAACAGGAGGATGGCACGAGTCAAGGATACCGCAGCTTGCCATGCAGCTGCCCCGCGGCGGGTTTTCATATCTGTCAAAGGGAATTAAGGATAATGTTAACATCCCTGTTATTGCATCCAACAGAATTGCCGATCCCCATATTGCCGAGAAAATAATAAAAGAAGGATCTGCAGATATGGTTAACCTGGGAAGGGTTCTGATTGCAGATCCATACTGGCCGAAAAAAGCAGCAGCAGGAAAAATTGACGAGATTCGTCCCTGCGTTGCATGTTCACAGGGGTGTGCAGATCAGCTTTTCAGCGGAAAAGATGTAATCTGCCTTGCTAATGCAAGAGCCGGCTATGAGGATGAAAGGAATATACAGAAAACTGAAAAACCTATGCAGATTATGGTTATAGGTGCAGGGCCTGCCGGACTTGAAGCAGCGGTCAGGACTGCAGAAGCCGGACATGAAGTCCATCTTTATGAAAAAAACAGAGAAATTGGCGGGCAGATAGAAGTTGCAGGCAATCCTCCGGATAAACATGAAATGCACGAACTTATCCGCTACTATAAATCCATGCTTACTAAATATAATATTAATCTACACCTTGGAACAGAGGCAACAATTGATCTCATAAAAGAATTAAAACCGGAATATATTATTGCTGCAGAAGGGAGTGAGCCTGCTATACCGCCTATTAAAGGTATTGATGACCCGAAAGTTTTTTCAGCCTGGGACATCCTTAAAAATGATCCTGTTACAGGTGACAGGATTGCAGTAATCGGCGGCGGAGCTGTAGGCATAGAAACAGCTGAATTCCTGGCTCAAAAAGGAACTATTGATCCGGAAACACTTTATTTCCTGTTTAAATACAGGGCAGAATCGGATGAGAAGCTCCATGAACTTATATCTAAAGGATCTAAAGAAGTAACAATATTTGATATGGCACCAAAAATAGGCTCAGGTATAGGGAAATCCACAAAATGGATACTTCTTGGTAATATTAAAAATTACGGGATAAATGTTATCACATCTGCTGAAATCATTTCTGTAAAAGACGGTAATGTTGAATACAAAAAAGAAGGTGTTATCCATAATTTACAATTCGACACAATTATAAATGCCGCAGGATCAAAAAGTGTAAACAGAATAGCAGACATGCTCAAGGATACAGATATTCCCCATAAAATTATCGGTGACAGCCGGAATCCTTCCAACATGCTTAACGCAATACATGAAGGATTTCTTGCAGCAATGGAAATAAATTCAGGTTTGGAGTAAATATCTTCAGAAGACAAAATTGCAGCTAAATCAGTCATTTTTTTCGCCCTTGGCGATAATAAAATGCCCTCCTTATCGGAGGGCATTTTTTATTCAGAATCCAAAAACATCGTTTTATTAACTTTCACAGTATAACTGCTACCTGGGGAAAACATGATCCCCAACCGGTGTTAAATACCAGCTTTCGTAAAGAGAACCATTACTCTCATACCAGTTCTGAAAAGATGGATAAGCATTGTAAATATCGCTTGTACTTGACTCATATGGCCATGACCAGTCGCTTGGAACAAGAATCGCCCATGGGAAACCGTCATTATCAAGAACTTTCCCTGTAAATGATGTTTCAACAAAGGGTAGATGCACTTCATTACCAGCAACACCATTACATATAATGAATGGATCATAAGGCATTGTCTCTGTCCTTGCACTGTTCAATGTTATTGTGTGAACAGTTTCAGGTATATCCAGATAAGTTTCATCGGTTCGTGCGTTAAATCTTGCCCTGTATTTTGGCCTGCCAAGCCAGTCATAAGCATATATTTCTGTTCCAAGTAAATTTCTGGGGCTTTCGATAAGTATTATTCTGTTTCCGTAAACATTTATTCCAACAGGACTATCATAACCCGCGCCTGAGGCCAGAAGTTTTGCTTTAATGGTTATTTCCCTTACCCTGTTCTGGCTGTCAATTTTTTCCTCAAGAGATAGTCTTACAACTACATCATTGAAGTCAGCATCACCTTTGTTCGGATAGAGGTCTTCAAATGCCAGTGTATAAACGCCTGTAAGCTTTCTGGCAGCCTGTGGATCATCAGGATATTCGTCATCCTCATCAGGAACACCGTCACCATCTGAATCAATAACAACAGCATCTTCAACAGGCTTCAATGCGATATTTCTGCCGAACTCGACAAGTCTCCCTATCCCGTCAATGCCGCACTCAGCAGTTTCATAGCCTTCTCTTGAAACAGCAACCCTTGCTGTTTTTTCCGCAGCATCAACTGTTGCTGTAAAAACTGATATTCCCTGGCTATTTGTAAACCCCTGCCAGTTAAGGGAATTATCAGACTTCATAAGATTGATGGAAACCTGTCCAAGGGGAAGTCCGGTTTTTTCATCAGTAACCTTAAGTGATATCTTAACATTAGTCACTGTAGAGAAATCAAAGTCAGGACCCGGATCTGAAATAAGGGCCGAGTAGGAAGCAAGACTTCCATTCTGCACAATTATTGTATAGGTAATAACATTACCCTTTTCATCAGTATAATTGAATGTTATTGTTACCTGCCCGGCTGCTTCAGATGTGGTAATGATATTACCTGTTTCACTGTCAATTGCCGCATATATGCTGCTGCCGTAAGAATCTACAGCAGTAAATGAATCAATACTGCTGTTAAAACCCCAGTACCCGTTACTGCTTTCAGATATTTTAATTATATCATTTCCGGAGTGTACAGCATACCCATTCTGCAGCTGAAGAAGAATATTTCCAGGAATTATTCCTGTAATATTGCCGCTGGCATCTGTTTTTATAATATAAAGTTCTCCATTTACAGACACTTTTATTTCATATGGACCTGAAGGTGCAGATTCTGACGAGTCGCCGGTTATCATTAAATCCCCGGTTGAACTATTAACCTTTATATTAAGAGGATCAACAGGTATAGTTCCATCTCCAGCAGTTGCTGATAGTATTTCAACAGAATTAAGAAGATACCATTTCCCTTCACTGTTCTGTCCGGTGAGGTATACCTGGTCGCCATTTATTGATATACTGCCATCATCATCAAGATTAACCATAACTGCTGAACCTGAAACAGCTACACTACCAAAAACAGCGCCGGTTGAATCAGTGCTAAAAGTAATTACTGTTCCATCATCCATTACTATTGTAACATTAAATTGGCCGTTGTGATCTCCTTTTACTATTATATCACCTGTTACTGGATCAATTGACGCATCAAGTTCTTCACCACTACTATTTTTTATTACTGTAATGCTTTCCACAGAGGAATTCTGAACATAATCTCCATCCACCGGAGTTGATATTATATATGAGGTCCCGTTTGCAACAAGTGCTCCACCATCCAGGTCAACTGCCAGGCTGCTTCCTGCAGGATTACTTATTGCTGTAACAACTGTTGGATTATTATTCTCATCAACCTCAATAACAAGGGTATACTCTCTGTCACCTGTATTTATAACTACTGTATATTCACCTTCAACTGTTCCATCTCCGGGAACAATTTTTATTTCACCATCATCAGTTACAACAAAATCAACACTATTACCGTTCTCATCAGTGACCGTGATTGTTGAGTCATTGTCTCCTTCCGGATTATATATATCAGAATCAATAGCTTCATTATTTATGTTAAGTTTTCCGTTTTCAGTGTGTATTATGACAACATAGTTTATACTATCATCCGCTGAATCATCAGTTGTTCCGGAACCATCATCTGCTCCTGAACCGTCATCTGTTCCTGAACCGTCATCTGTTCCTGAATCATTATTTGTGCCGGAACCGTCTGTTGTTGTATCAGGAGCTACTGTAACATCCGGGGTTTTTGAAGAGCTACCTCCTCCGCCGCAGCCTGAGATAAAGAAAGTGGAGATAATCAATGCTGTAATCATAAGAAATAATATTTTTTTCATAATAAAACTCCGGAAATAATAGTTACCAGACATTTTAACAGAAAAGTCGGAAAAGGTCAAGAAAAAAAGCCCGGAAAGGCTTTGAGGTCAACATTTTTTAGCACACCCGGGCTAAAATTGACCATATTCAACCGCCATGTATATAAAATATTACACCTGCCCCCTTTATTCCCGATATCCAGACTACTCAATTTCATTTCCTGTTTCATTTCAAACATTTTCTCATGTTAAAAAAAATAATTGGACAATAGAGCCGGTTATTTTTTCAATAGCTGTAACTTTGATTCAAATGAGGTAAAAATGAAAAAAAACGCATCAGAAGTTAATTCTCTTGAACTGACAGATCTTATCGAAAAATATATCAAAGGCGGATCAGGCCTTAACTATGCAATTAAAATTACAGGGCATCCGGGTGTGGGAAAATCCGCGATTGTAAAACAGGCTGCCCAATCTGCAGGCTACATGTTCATCGATACAAGACTTGCCTTTAAGGAAAATGTTGATCTTGGGGGCTACCCTGTTCCTGATCATGAATCAAAAGAAATGATATACTTCAGACCGAAGTTTATTCCGCCTGCCGAAGTTCCGTCAGAATACAAAGGGATTGTCTGGTTCCTTGACGAATCAAACAGGGCTCACCCGACGGTTATACAGACCCTTTTCCAGATTATAACAGAAAAAAAATGTGGTGAGCATCTGCTCCCTGAAAATACTTCAATAATCCTTGCAGGAAACCTTGGGGATGACGACGGCACAACAATAACCGATTTTGACGACTCAGCCCTTGACGGCCGGCTTGCCCTTTTTCACTTAAAGCCTTCAGCACAGGACTGGCTGCAATGGGCCTTTGACGAAGGAATACATCCATCTGTAATTAAATATATTTCCATGTACCCTGAAAGACTCTGGGATGAAGTAAAAATCAACCCTAATCCCAGGGGGTGGCATCAGGTATCAAATGCACTGAAATATTCATACAATCTCATGTCAGATGATGACCTGGCAAACTACCTTTCAGGAAGCAAAGATACAGGTATAGAAAAAATTATTTACTCACTTATAGGAAACATCGCAGGAAGCGATTTTATTATGCAGATCACTGCTCCAAGACAGCTCACATCTTCTGAAATAATTCAAGGCAATAGTAAAAAACTGGCAATGCTGAAAAACCGGGAAATATCTGTTGAAGATCTGCTCTGGGCATTAAACGGAACAATAGAAATACTGAAAGAAAAAGCTGCTTCGGCCTCAGGCAGGCTTGACAATGATGACATCAATCTGTTAAGTAATGTGCTTAAATTCATAGGCTACTCCAGGGGTGATATAACCATGTCATACTTTTTTCTGCTTCTCCGGGAGTGCGGTATTTTTACACTTATTCCTGAAGCTGTAAAAAGAATAGAGGATAAAGAGACAGTGGAATTTTTAAAGTCAAAATATTCATCACTTCTGGACTAATAAGGAATACAACAAAATCTGTTGATTCCGGCTAAAATATTTTAAGCAAATCAGCAATTAATAAATAATCAAGCGGTGAAGGCATTTTATAAATGAATCTTGAAATAATACTGGAAGATCTATGGCAGAAAAGCCGTTTTGCCTCATACTTTTACCAGGGTGTGGATCTGGTTCTGGAGAAAGGTATTCCTACTCTGGCTCTTACAGTATATCATTCACGGCTTGTACTTTTTTTCAATCCCGATTTCATCTTCACTCTGAATGCTGATGAAACCACAGGGCTTCTTATTCATGAAATGATGCATATTGTGCTTAATCATGACCACAGGGCATTCCCTGAAGGTAAAATTTACCTGCAGAATCTTGCTCAGGACATGGTAATAAACAGCTACCTCATGGAAAACAGCAGACTGTTTTTTTCCCGCAAAGCCTCCTACTCACCGGATGTGCCCTCTCTCATTCTTCCTGCAGGTTTGCCTGTTATACCTGAAACCTTTTTTCATAAAACCGGCATTAATGACCCGACCTGGGAAGAAGTGTATTACTGGCTGAAAGATGTACCCCCTGAACAACTGAAAGATTTTAAATTTTCCGGGACAAAGGAAAAAGGCTCAGGACCCGGCCCCAGGGTTAAATCATCCATAGAAGAGCTTGAAGATGCCTTAAAATCACTGGACTTATCATACAATACTGCTCCTGATGAAAAATATACCCGCTTTAAAGATATGGATGGACTTTATTTTGACACTGACAATGGTGATATGGTGCCTACCGGTGTACATATTATGAGGGCCCGCACAGACAGAAATATTCTTGAATCCAAGATTAACCATTTTATCACTACAGCAAAAAGAGACGACACCTGCCGCAATGAGAGAATCTTTCAGGAAATAACAGCTATTATTGAAGCACCTCAAAAAACTGACACCTCATGGAAAAAGAAACTTAAAAGTATTGTTGACCTGACAGCCCAGTCCCTTGAGTGGGAATACACATATAACCGCTTTAATAAAAGATATTTCAGCCAGGGTATTTATTCCCCTGGACGATCCTTTAAGCAGAAAGAAGCGGTTACTGTGGCTGTTGATCTTTCAGGTTCAATGGTAATGAAACCGGACAATATTGAAGCTGCTTTTGGAATAATTGAAGACCTGCTGGGACGATTCAAAGTCTATCTACTATGCCTTGATGAAAGGATTTTTATACCTGAAAAACAGAATAACAGATTCGTTAAATCCGCTGAATCTGAAAAGCCATACCTATATAAAAAAGGGGACTGGAAATATATTAAATCAGGAAGCAGCGGAACAACATACTTTGAATCGCTTTTCAATGATTATATGAATGGACACAATGAACTTCTTATTGTAATTACAGACGGATATATTTATGATATTGACAGGCTTAATAAGTACAAAAATACTCTCTGGCTTATAAGTGAAGACAGGGACAGCCGGTTTAATCCCCCATTCGGTAAGGTTATTCAAATTTCGAGACCGGATAATGGAATAAGACTAAAAGCTGGAGCAGGCGGTCAAAGGTCATGACATTAGACAAAGAAATAGAGGGAATCTACGAACGGGGATGCAGCGACAGCTCCTTTGCAGAGGGTGAAGGAACTGAGCTTATTTTAAAATCAAAACTCCCCCGCTTCATTTATTTAAGCGGAAGGCACTGGCCTGTATTTGACTACAGCAGAGGACTCGATGAGCTGATTCGCGCAGGAGATACTGAATATATACACAAATCCGGAATTTTCTGGCCCTCTTTTGACTATAACAGAGGCATCGACTTTCTAATACAGACTTCAAACGAAGAGTATCTTTACAGATCCGGAAGATTCTGGGAAGGATATGATCACTCACGCGGACTTGATGCTCTGGGAAAATTGAAAAGCTCCAGGTATATTTATTATGCCGGCAAGGAATGGAAAATTTTCGATTTTACAAAAGGTTTCAATTATCTTATTAATACCGGCGATCCTGAATTCATTTTTTACGCAGGGGCTCACTGGAAATTTTTTGACTACAAAGCCGGATTTGATGCTCTGATAAAAACTGAAAGCTGCGAATACATATATAAAGCAGGAACACTGTGGAAAGAATTTGATTTTAACCAGGGATGGAAATTTCTTGAAAAAAAAGTTTCAGGAGGAGAAAAATGGAGAGGCCTTGTTTTTCAGAATGAAAGATGGAAAACTGCCCTTCGCTATTTATGGCACGACATGTGGGATAAAGTATAGGGGAGACATCTGAGCCTCCCCCCATTTGAATAATTACTGATTATCCTGATTCCCTAAATTTTTAATATCAGGTTTAACTCCCTTTATATCAGGTTTTTTAAATTCATCAACAGCACCTTTTACTTCAGCTTTTTTATCGTCAATGTCCCCTTTTATTTCTTGAGACTGAACCTTAGACTCTTCTTTAACCGACTGTACATTTTCTTTGTCCTGAGCTTTCTGCTGAGCTACATTCTCTTTTGTAGCCTTTTTCAGATCAGCTACCTGTTGCCTTATTTCCGCTCTCTGTTTCTCAAATTTATCACGGATATCCTTTCGTATTTCTTTTATTTCATCCCGGATTCTACGGATATTTTCTTTATTCTGTCCCTTAAGTTCTCTTATATTAAATTTTTTGTTTTGATCCAGAACAGCTTCATTTCCTGCTTCAATACTGATAAGTTTTGAATCATCTTCATCAACTTTTTTTACAGCTACAGCCCCTTCTATACAGGCAATCCTGCTACCTTCATCAGTTTCCTCAACAAGAAATTCTGTACCCCTTACTCCGGCAACTGTAGTTTTTGTTATAACCTGATACTTTTCTCCCGGTGCCAGCTTTCTTGCAACCTTGGAAAAAACTTTTCCTTCCTCTACAAATAATCCTGTAAACTCATTACCGTTGCCTGAATCCTGGTAAAGTTCCCTTATCTCAACTGTACTTTTTTCAAGAATTCTTATTACATTTTCATTAAAATATATATCAACTGCTGACCCGATACCGGTAATAACAGTCACGCCTTCTGAAACAAAATCACCCACTTTTGCTTTCGATTCACCGCTGCTGCTTTTAAGCAGTACATCACCGGTAATAAAATTAACTATACCCTCAAGCTTTACTTTTTCCGTCTTTTCTTTACATGAGCCTGCAAAGAAAAGTGAGAGTGCTGCAACAATAACAATTATTTTTTTCATAATACCTCCAGGAACCTTATATTAAATTATTATTAATTTCTCATATATAAATCAATCATTTTTCTATATTTATTTATCAGAACTGTTTGATAGATTTGTTCTATCAAACAGTTCTGTAAGTTTATTTATAAGCCTATCTTCATCAATAGGTTTTTCAACAACATCATCACATCCTGAATCAAAATATTGCTCTATCTGCTCTTTTCTTACATGACCTGTCTGAATTATCACAGGAATATTGCGGATTTTTTTTATTTCCTTCAATGCCGTAATTCCGTCTATTCCCGGCATCTGCATATCCATTAAAACAGCATCAATATCATTTCTCATTTTAATTATTTCAATTGCTTCATAACCATCCTGAGCATAGACTGCCTCAATTCCTGAAATTTTTAAAAATTCCGATAAATGGAAATAAATAAGATAATTATCATCAGCAATCAAAACTTTATAATCAGTTAAGCTCTTTTCCCTGTCTGGCAATTCATCTTCTCTTTCTTTTAAAGGAAATTTAAAATTAAAACAGACTCCGTCCCCGCCCCCGCTATTGGGAACAATTTCAATCCCCCCCCCCAGGGCTTCTACAATATCTCCTGCTATTGATATACCTATATCCCGGGACCTTCCTCTTGTCGGGTCAGAATTAAACCTGTCAAAAAAATTCGATGCTTCATCATCAGTTATAGGCAATCCTTCATCATAAACAAAAAAAACAATCTCATAACCATCGGTATTGTAACCAAATTCAACAGAGCCGCGAGATGTAAACCTGAAGGAATTTGACAGCAGGTTAACCATCACCTGCTTTAATCTTTTTTTATCCGAATAAAAGGAAAAATCCTTTTCGTCTGTTAAATTCCGGCATATGAGCTTTACTTCAGAGCGTACTGCCTTCTCCGCCTTACTGGAAAATACCTGAAAAACTTCATGCATTAACTCATTACATGAAAAATTTTCTTTCTTAACAAGAATCTCTCCATTATCAATACCGGAATAATCAACTATATCTGTTAGAATATTCATTATCTGTTCAGAGTTAGCTTCAATGAGTTTCGAATACATTTGCCGTGTATCAGGATTAATATTACCCATTGCAAGCATTCTGGAAAATCCTATTATACCGTTAAGTGGCGTCCGGATTTCATGTGATACATTTTTAAGAAACACTGTTATCAGTTCCTCTTTTTTAAGTGCTTTCTCTTTTTCCCTTATAAGATTAAGCTCCATCTCTTTTCTATTTGAAATATCCGAATGGGTTCCAATGACCCTGACAGGATTTCCCTGGCTATCCCATTCTATAGTCTGCCCTCTCCCTTTAACCCATAGCCATGAACCATCTTTTTTCCTCATTCTATACTCAACAACAAAGGACATATCCTGTTTTATTTTATCCTTTACAGTGCCGGTAAGCACTTCCCTGTCATCCGGATGAACCAGATTGACCCATGTCTGAAAATTCTGGGGGAAAACCTCTTTAATATATCCAAGCATTGAAAAAATACGTCTGTTAAAATAAACATTACCGCTTCTGATATCCCAGTCCCATAAGCCGTCATTAATAGCTTCAAAAGTAAGCCTGTACTGTTCCGATGATCTTCGTATTTCATTCATTAATTTTTTATTTTCTGTTACATCTTTTATCTGACAAAGGTACTTTATGCTATCCGGATTAGCATCCATTCTGACTTTCTGAACTATAACTTCAAAAAAAGCTTTTCCACGCCTTGTTGTTTTATATACTCCGGTCTCGACAGCCCTGTCAAAGTCATATTCTATTTCGTGCTTAATGTTTTTATGAACTCTGATTTTTTCATAAAACTCTTTTGAAAGCCCGGCAACCGAGTTTAAATTAATTGAGTATAATTCATCCGGATTAACAACACCGAAAATCTCAACAAGTGTACTATTATAAAGAAGCACCTTTCCGGTTGAATCGATCATTATTAACCCTGCAGGAGATTTTTCAAATATAGTTTTAAATTTATTTTCACTATCCTGAAGGCGGGTTCTGGCTGCATCCAGTCTGGAAAGGGAGCGGTCGAGTTTTTCAGTACGATCTTTTATTCTTCGATTCAACACGGCGTTGTTAAGCATAAAAAATATTACAAAAAGAATAAAACCCGCAGATGCTGCATACACATAAAGATTTATTTTTCCGGCTAAATTATCATATACAGCCAGGGGAAACCATTTTTTAAATGTTTTTTTATAATACCCGGATTCATTTATCATATCAAGGGCATCATTGATCTGATTTAATAATTCCTTATTATCCTTTCTTACAGCTAATGTATATTTAAATTCACCCCATGATATGGGGACAGTTACCATACCCCTTGTTTCCGAAGAACTTATACTGCTCAAACCATTTAGCAGCACATCAATCATTGCATCATAAGTTCCTGAATAAACCTTCTGTACGGCATATTCGGCATTCCCGTAATAAAAAAGATGCATATTATATCGTTCTGCAAATTTACTGGAAAAAATCTCATAAAGCATCCTGGAACCGGTAAAGATGATTTTTTTATTTTCAAGATCTTCAATATTATTAATATTCGAACTTTTTAATGCTGATAATCTCAGGTTTAAATCAAAAAGTTCCCTCGTAGAAATATATCCCTCTACCGTTTGAGGAATTACTCCAAGGATAATATCTGCTTTCTTATCTGCAGATAATTTAAAAAATCTATCATATTCAAAAAGTTCTATTTCATACTTAAAATTCTTTTCAGATGCGACTCTCCTGAAAATATCAAGTGTAAATCCCACCTGGGTACCTTCATGGTTAATAAATTCAAAAGGCGGATTATCATCCACACCTATAACATAAATAGGTTTCCCCGCATAAACAGCTGATAATGACGCAGGAGCAATTACAAAATAAATGATTAATAATATATTTTTAATATGGTTAAAATACTTCATTATTCTGCCTGGGTTTATATTTTGGCCTAAGACATGTTATGATAAATAAGCAATGCTGAATTCACTGATGTATATTTTTATAAAAATTTACTGCTCATAATACTCAGCTATCATTAAAATATTGATCTATTTCTTATTCAGATATCTTCCCCCCGCTCTTCGGATAAAGGTAGAGAATAACGAATAACTGTAACTGTTCATGTTTATAGATAATCAGCCATATT
>CAYYKZ010000031.1:0-14860 GCA_964468455.1 uncultured Leptospirales bacterium
CCGCTCATATAGATGCGGGAAAAACTACAATGACCGAAAGAATCCTGTTTTTTACTGGAACAACAAGAAAACTGGGTGAGACCCATGATGGCCAGGCAACAATGGACTTCATGAAGCAGGAGCAGGAAAGAGGAATAACTATTGCCTCAGCTGCAATTTCATGTTCATGGAAGGACTATCAAGTCAATATTATTGACACTCCTGGACACGTTGACTTTACACTCGAAGTAGAGCGTTCACTAAGAGTACTTGACGGAATGGTTGCCCTGTTCTGTGCAGTTTCAGGTGTTGAGCCCCAGAGCGAAACAGTATGGAACCAGGCGGACCGGTACAAGGTACCTCGAATTGCCTTTGTAAATAAAATGGATAGAATTGGTGCTGATTTCGATGAAGCAATAGCACAGATGGATAAATATCTGGATGCCAATCCTGTAGTTTTTCAGGTTCCAATTGGAGTTGAAGATAACTTTCAGGGAATGATAGATATTATAGAAAGAAAAGCCTATATTTTCGAAGGAATAGAAAGAAAAGAAACAGAAGTTCCTGAAGAATATAAAGAAGCTACTGAAGAAGCACGTCAGAAACTCATCGAAAAGCTTGCAGATTATGATGAGGAAATAATGGAATTATTCCTTGACGGGGCAGATGTGAATTCTGAGTTAATAAAAAAAGCAGCACGTGATGCTACTCTTAAGCTTTTGATAACTCCTGTATTTTGCGGCTCTGCCTACAAAAACAAGGGTGTTCAGCTTCTTCTTGATGCAGTTATTGACTACCTCCCCTCTCCAATTGACGTAGGAGCTGTTGTTGGAACTGATATAGATGATCCGGAGAAATCACATACAAGAAATCCAAGCGTCAAAGACCCGCTTGCAGCACTTGCATTTAAACTGATTCATGACCCCTATGTAGGCCAGCAGACATTTACACGAATCTATTCCGGCGAGTTAAAGCAGGGAATGCAGGTTTATAATTCAACAAAAGATAAATATGAGCGAATCGGCCGGATTTTAAGAATCAAGGCCAATGAAAGAGAAGATATAGAAGTTGCCAAGCCTGGTGATATTGTCGCTCTTATTGGTATGAAGTTTACTAAAACAGGTGATACCCTATGTTCAGCTGAGGCTCCGGTACACCTTGAATCGATCTTTATTCCTCCTACAGTTATTGAGTTAAAGGTAAGCCCTCCTACTCAGAAGGAAAATGAAAAACTTGGCTCAGCGCTGAGAAAGCTTTCCATGGAGGATCCTTCTTTTAATGTAAGATTCGATGAAGAAACCAGTGAAACTATTATATCAGGTATGGGAGAGCTTCACCTTGAGATCATTATAGACAGACTTAAGCATGAATTTAATGTTGAAGCCATTGTGGGAGAACCTTCTGTAGCTTTCCGGGAAACATTAACTACAGAGTATGAAGTTAACTACAAGCACTCCAAGCAGACCGGTGGTAAAGGTCAGTACGCTCATGTTGTAATGCGTGTTGAACCTAATGAAGGTAAAGGTTTTGAATTTGTTGACCATATAAAAGGTGGAGCAATTCCTGCAGAGTTTATTCCTTCTGTTCAGAAAGGTATTGAACTTACACTTCAGGAAGGTATTATTGCCGGTTTCCCTGTAGTAGATGTAAAAGTTGTGCTCATCGACGGTAGTTTCCATGCAGTTGACTCTTCCGATATGGCATTCCGTACATGTGCTTCTGTCGCATTTAAACAGGCATTCCTTAAATGTACACCGATTCTGCTTGAACCTTTGATGAAAGTAGAAGTAAACACACCTGACGACTATATTGGAGATGTTGTAGGCGATATCACAAAACGCAGAGGCCGTATTGAATCCATGAGAAGATACAGAAAAGGAGCCCAAAAGCTTAACGGTTTTGTACCTTTAATGGAGATGTTCGGCTACGCGACACAGCTTAGAAATATTTCCAGCGGACGCGCTAACTACTCAATGGAATTTTTCAACTATGTAGCACTTCCTAAAGATGTTCAGGAAAAAGTATTAAAAGAAATTGCTGAAGAAAAGAAGAAATAAACCAATATTTAAAATCTATAACAATAAAAAAAGACCCTTTTTCGGGGTCTTTTTTTATTATTTATCCTGATTAACAGGCAGCAGAACCTTGCTCAGGGTTTTAACCCACTCCCTGTCAGCAGCTTCCTCTGATTTAAAATAAATCAAAAATCTGTGCAGCCTTTTACAGGTTTCAGCAGAAATATGATGCTCAATTTTACACGCTTCCTGCTCTGCTATATGCGGAGGAAGCTGAAGTACTTTGCTGATAAATTCTTTAAGACACATATGCCTGCTCATTACTCTTTTAGCTGTAATTTCACCTGCTTCTGTCAGTTCAATATATCCGTATTTTTCATATTCGATAAGGTCCATTTCCTTCAATTTGTTTAAAGCAGAAGTAACGCTAGGCATTTTTATCTTTAAAATTGCAGCAATATCCTTTACACGCACAACCTTATTTGTATCTGACAATACCGCAATGGCCTCAATATAATCCTCCATATGCGGTGAAAGGGATGTACTCTTGTAAAGAGAATCAATGTCAATGGAATAAATATCTATCATTATTAAACCGTGCCTGAATGAAATAAAAACAGGGATCGTTTGCCAGATAAATATAAAGCAATTTGGAAGAGACTGTCAATAAAAAAAGTACTTTATCGTTCAAGCCGGAAGTAGGTATGTTCAAGATTATTCAGATCTTTTTTAACTACAGGAAGCAGAGGTGAATCCTTAAAAAATTTTTCACCGGAATCTGCTTTTTTTATAAAAATGCGGTATATTCTTCTTGCAGATTCACTGTCTTTTAAAACAGCATCCTTTTCATATATCTGAGCCATTAAATAATAGGCATCATCAACAGTATCTCTTTCACTATAATTCTTGATTATAATTATCACAGATTCAAGTGCCTGGGATCCTTTATTTATACGAAGATACAGCTTCCCCGCCATTAACAAAGATTTATCCGAAAACTCATTTTCCGGGAAAGTATAGTAAAGTTTTTTATACGTCTCTATAGATCTGCCTAAATCGCCTTTACTGAGCAGAGCTTCTCCAGTATAAAAAAGCGAAGCGGGATATTCTCCTGAATTTGCACCTACTGCAGAGAAAAGACTTATTGCCTCATCATATTTATTCTTTTTAATATTAATCCTTCCCGCCCAGATTCTTGCGTTATCAGCGAAAGAACTACCTGAATAATTCGTCAATAAATCATTAAAAGAGGCCATAGAACTATCAAACATTCCACTATTATAAAGATCTATTCCGTTTTTTAGAAGAATAGCGTCTTTACCTGACATTGACTGCTTTTTACGGTTTTCATCCTCATTTTCTTTTTCCTGATCCTGAGTCTCAGATCCAGGCTGAATATCTGTATTCTGACTTTCTCCGGATATATTTTTATCTTCACTCTCTTCTGTTAAAATAGTTTTAATCATATCTTCAGTTTTTTTATAATCTCTCGAATATAACGGAAACTGGATACAAATTAGGATCAAAGCAATTTTAAATATAACTAATCTTTGTATTGAGTGGGTGGTAATCAATTATTTACTCCTGAGCTATACATCTTATGCATTTCAAATTACTCTCTACCTTTCAATAATTCCTGAATCATCTTTGATCACTTCAGGCATTTCACTTTGAGTACCGGAAAGAGGTTTAACTTCTACGCTCTTTTCTGAATTTTTATCAGATTGTGAATCCGGCTTATCAATAATGATTCCACTCCCCGGACTCTCATTAACTTTTCTTTCAAGAAGATACACTTTGCGACTTTCTGAATAATCAGACCCTGCGCTCTCAGATTCATAAGGCTTATCATTTTTTATAATATCAGGACGGGTATCCACCTTTGGAAGCATAGATTCAGGTTCAATAATACTTCTTTCAATTTCAGGAGTATCATCTATTCTTACCGGAAACTCATATCGATTAAGACTGTTTATCCCTGATTCTTTTAATATCTCTGACTCCAGCATCCCGGAAAAATCCCCCCCCTTTTCCCTGCTGACTTTAATTTTAAAAGAATCATTAACACATTCATCTATCGGTGGACTTTTTATTCTTGCTGAATCCTTACCCATATTATATCCTATTGCAATAGCAACAAAAAACATTATAAACATGAGAAAGAAAAATGCCCTTCTTATAGTTTCCACAGTCTGCAAACTAAGAGAGTCAATCCGTCTGTTTATTCCTATTATAAGAGAAGATATTATTTTATATACCGGATTCATTTATACACTCTATCTATAATGAATATTACTCTGCACTTTCGTAAAGAATCAAGATTTTTTTTATCACTGTATACCTTTTTAAGATCATCATCTGAAAGTACCGGAGACCCTTGTATACTTTTAAGGGCAACGCAGAAATATGGTTTTTCGCCCGCCTTTATATGCTTCAATGCCTCTTTCTCATTATAGACATATGAAACAGCATTATGTTTCACTGCATAAACAGCTGAAATATAATCTTTACTGTAAACCTCAAGACCGTTCTCATTATATACCACCGGTAAAAGCATGGGTTTAACATTCAGGCCTCTGGTATCAACAATCAAAGATGTATACCTGGTAGAGATATTAACATCATTCCGCAAAGGGAAGTCTCTTTCCGGGAAATCATAGTTTATTACTTTTATCAGGTCACTTATTTTAAATTCAATAAAAGCACCTCTGGTCAGGTAATCAACATAAACTTCACGGCTTCTAACATCATAATTAAGAAAATCAGATAGCCTCTGCCTGACTATGTTATCATTTTCCAGAAGATCCTGAAATGTATTTCTGCTGTCAATCCTGATGTTTTTCAGCATCTCCATTGCTGAAACAATTGCCGTATCCTTTGCTCTTCGAAAAGCCAGATTTCCGGCTTCTGATATGGATATAACGTCCCCTGTTTCAAAATCAACAGGACTGCCGCTGTCATCTGTTACTATAGATTGCTGATCTGACACAATTACTTTACCCGATGTCCAGTCCGGCATATCTGACACAGGCATTCCATATACAAATACTGTCATCAGTATCAGCAAAGAAGATGTTAATATTTTTTTTATTGCAGCTTTCATTTTATGAAGACTATTCCTACTTGTTTTTTTGAAGTAAATTCACCATATACTACTTAGTTATTATCGGTATAAAAACTACTTATAATTAGAAACATTAGACTCATATTAAATCTGATCCGTTTATAAAGGTTTTTAATTTCAAAGCAGAGGATCTGACTTCTTCAAGAAGGATTTCTTTTCTTTTCTCAGGGTCTAAATCTTTTCTTGTCAGATAAATATTTATTTTCCGCAGCAAAGGTGTGAACAATGGTGAAAGAGTGTCAGATTCGACCATATTCATAACTTTTTTTTCATAAGAATCCAGTACATTATCCGATTCTAACATAACAATAATATCGTCAATTTGTCTGGTACATTCTCTTAAGCCATTGATCAAAGTTCCGGAGGGAATCCCTTTCGTTTTCGAAAAAATATCCTTAATAATCTCTTCCGGATTTCGACCGGGATTTTCCGGAAAAGAATTCCGGTTTAACTCCATCTCAATGGTATTCTTAATTGAAGCACCCCCTTCTGTGGAATTAATAACTTTAACTGAGACCCTTGATGCGGAATCCTCAAACCAGGATTTATATAAATCAAAAACAAAATCTGTTATTACAGGTTTTTGCGCTCCAAATCCAGGAACATATTTAATTTTACGTTTCCTGACAACATTCTGATTAATGCATTCCAGATTTTTCAGTCTGTTAATGCCAGGGATCCAGTCATCATTGTGATATGTTCCTGTACAATGAATTTCTCTGCCCGTATATGCAAGATCCTGGCCAACAAGTATTATCGGATCACATCCGAAATTAAGAAGCATATCAAAAACTGTTGTGGCAACAGAACCTCCTGACTGAATATCTCCAAAAAAACCTGTATATTTCTCCACCCAGTCCATAACAGGGGTTGTTTCCCTGCAGGTAGTCCCATGGGAATCCGTATAATATTTTGAAGTGGTACTTATTACCCTGGGGCCTTTATATAAATTAAGAATTGCTGGGCAGCTTACAATGTCAGCAACAAGAACAGTTTCTTTTTCAGGAACACCTAAAAAATGTTTAAGACTATATTTCTGAGCATCCAGGGTAACAGCAAAATGCGGCTGAATATCATATCTTGACAGCACCTTAAATGCAGTATCAACAGCAACAATAACAGACCTGTCGCGCATCCCGGCCAGCTCTTTTATATTATTTTTGAGAGATGGCCCTGCTGAAACAATAATTCCAGGATAACCTTTGAAAGCCCCGAAAAAACGTTCAAAACCTTCTGCAGAAGAAAGATGCTTTAAATTTTTAAATATATTTTTAATCCACTTTTCTTCAAATTCAAACCTTGTTAAAAGATCACTAACACGCGAGGAGAGAAACCTGCTTATTCCTGCGGTTATCCCATCGTAAAATTGAGGATCAATCTGGTATGAAGGCTTATGGATATAACTTGCAATTCCTTTAAAACTGACAACATCCACTCTTGCGAAAAAGTTTTCAATCTCTTCCTGAGATGTTACAACATCTGCTTTTTTAAACACTCCGGGATTGGTTAACCTGCATAATTCAATAACTTCGGGATCTCTTTCAAGTACAATAATTTCACAATCTTTATAATTATCAGATAGTAATTGAACATGATATCCCAGAGCAAGCCCTGTAACAAGAACAATAGATGCCCTCCCCTTATTAAATCCTGTAACAGACCTTTCCGCTTCTTTAACAGGATCATAGGCTGAGTGCAGTCTTATGTCCCTTTTCCCGGCCGGATCTTTATATATAAGCGTTTTAAAACCGCTTCTGGTTTCTTCTACCAGGTAGTTATTCATTTTTTATCCTGCGATTGAAAAATGTTTTGAGTAGCTGTCTTTCAGATTGTTATGATATGATTTAAGGCTTTCAATGGTGAACAGGCCCGACCATTTCAGAATATCAGACTCAATATAGTAATAACTATATTTATTGGTCTCAATTCCACATAAAATATTAGCCAAATATACCGAGTATGTTATATCCCGATGCTGATCTTCTGTATTCATTGGTGTATGATGATTTTTTATTGCAGCCGCAAGACTCTCGGGAAAATTCCATTTCTCAGCAATAAGGCCGCCTATTTCAGCGTGACTTATACCAATAGAAATCTCTTCAAGGATTGACGAAGATCTTAGTTGCTTATTCTTTGTAATTTCTGATATTGTATTTACGATTGACCTGTCAGTTGAAAGAAGTACTATTTTACCGATATCATGAAGAAGTCCGGAAATAAAAGCTGACTCTGCAATAACATTCAGATTCTTTTTCTTGGCAATAATCCTCGCATAATATGCAACCCTGTTGCAGTGGTCCCATATTGCTTCAAATTTTTTATATCTGTCATCAAGAATCTTTCTTGATGCACTGGCTGTTAGAATAAGATTAAGGTTTCCGAATCCGATTATTTTAACAGCTTCCTTAATTGTTGTAATCCTTTTCCCTGTAATAAAACCTGCAGAATTGGAAAGCTTAAGAACATCCGCTGTTAATGAGGGATCTTTTACAATATTTGCTGCAACTTCATCAAGGGTGGTATCAGCTGAACTGCACATGCGCTGTAAGGTGATTACATTCTCAGGGAAAGCCGGAAGAGAACTGACATCACCAAGAACCTTCTGTTTTACCTCTGTAACGATTCTTTCTTCCTTAAGTTCCCTTGGAACATGGATAGCTACTGTAACCCCTTTTTTATCAGAATCAATTGAGAAATTTGAAGATCCAATTCCTGAATTTTTTAATAAAAAAATCATAAGAATCAGGCCAAGGCCTGCACCCTCAGTAGGGTCATAAACATCATTATAAGCATCTGTGAGAGAATCGTATTCTTCAGCTTTTTTTATTCTTAAATTAATTCTTTTATACTCTTCTTCTATTATCGGAACATTATTAAACACTGTAAGATTCAGAACATTTTCTTTTACAGAAAAAGTTACTGTTATTGAATATGAGCTTTCTTCAATTATTCTTATTATTGAATCGAGATTGTATAAAAAATCATCCTTAAATGAAGCCATTCCCTTCTCATATGCAGCAGGATCGTTTATATCAATCCCTTCACCAAGAAAATATATTCTTTTTAAATTCGCTTTAAAGGCGTTAAAAATAATCTCCCTTACGATTGTTATAACTGTTTCGAGAAGGAAAATATTCCCCATTCTTGATAAAACTTTTAAAAGAATAGTATTCACCAGCACAAGAGAACTGTCATCAATGAAATTAAAGGAAAAATTTACATTTTCACCTTTAAGGATTTTCTCAGGATAATCTTTATCATCTATTAATGTCATTTTTAATTCTTTTTATAATAAATTTATAACAGCGGAATAATACCGCATATTTATTTATCGGTCAGGTTCATGATAATTATATAGTAATTATTCCTGAAGATATTTTTTAGTTTAATAATGCATTATTAAATATATTAATAATCTTGAATTACAAGTTCAACATTTTCCTGATCACATATTTCATATATTTCATCCATACCCCATTTTACAGAAATATCTTCAGGTATTATTACTTTATCTATTCTGAAATTATTCAAAACCATCTTGCAAAACAAAATACCGGGAAATGAATAATCCTTTATTTGCACAGCAGCCGGCTCTATATTATACAATTTAAAACTTTCAAAAATCTTTTTCCCATCTTCGTAATCATAAACTTTAAAACTGATTTGAGATTCATTTGCCGGGACAGTTATTTCAGCTATAGAATCTCCTGAAGTAATGGTAATAAACTGCAGATCCTCTGAATAAATCCTGGTAAAAGCAGAGAAGGGAATAAACATGGCAAGTATTATTACAGAAATACTATAGGCCTGCTTCCCGTTAAAACTTAAAAAAGGAACAATAGCAATTATAAAAGATGTGATAAAAATAACAGCTCCGGATTCAATATGATAATTCAGCGACATGCCTGAAAAAAAATCTGTTACCATGGTAAGTAATGCATAAATCATAGAAGTAAGTTTACCCGCCATCAATGCAGCATAAGGTGCAAGAGGGTATAGAATCAGGGCAAAAACTGAAAGAACCATCATTCCTGTAATAAGAGGCACTGCAGCAAGGTTAGCAGGAAGTGATGCCATGTTAAACTGATTCATGTGTAAAAATAAAAGCGGAACTGTAACAACCTGAGCGGCAAGAGTTGCTGAAAATGATTTTCCTATAAAACCGGGGAAATTCCTAAATACCTGACTATATCCTTTATAAAAAAGAATAATACCTGCAGTAGCTCCAAAACTAAGCTGAAAACCGGGACTGTATAACTGCCATGGAAATATAAGCAGAACAATAGTACCGGCTAAAAATAAAGAGTTCAAGGCTTTAACTTCCCTGTTCAACAATACCTGCAGATATACTACAGCAAACATTACAGAAGCTCTTATGAGTGAAACGGGCATATCGGTAAGATAAAGATAAGAGGCAACCAGAATAAGGGATAGAGTTAAAAGGAACTTTCTGTTTAAACCCGCAAATGAAAAAAGCATAGGAATAGCTGCAATGATACCTACATGCAGACCCGATGCCGCAAGAATATGTATTATCCCTGCATCCCGGAATCCCAGAACAACTCCTCTGCTTATAAAGCTTCTGTTGCCTGAATAGAGTGCCTTAATTATACTTCCGCATTCTTCCGGGAAAATTTTGTCTATTGCAATAAAAAAATTATCCCTCAATCTATCTCTCTGAGAAAAATTCTTTTCAATAATTGTAATATCATCAGAATCGACATAGGATCTATAAAAGATACCCTGCCTTAAAAGATTTTTAATAAAGGAGTTCCCTGTTTGCGGTTCTATTCTTTTAATATTTTTATGAACCACAACAAGATCCTCTGCGTTAATATCAATATCGCCCTTAATAATCAGAAGCCCATTTAGTTCATCCCCTTTTTCATCAGTAGTTTTAAAACTGATCTCCGTCCCTGTTCTGTTTGTTTTTTTCCCGGTTACAGAAATTATTGGATTATTCAGAATTTCCGGAATATCTTTAGCCTGCAGAGAATCTGACAAACGCCCGTTTATAATATTTACAAGCAATAAACCTGATAAAATGCAGAGTATAATAGTAACAAATAATCCATTAACCCCCTTCCGGTAGATCAGGGGGAAGAAGGAATATAGAGTAAAAAAAAATGAAAGAATAAAAAGCGCGGGAAAAATTAGAAGAATTAAATTCAGAGTATCATTATTTAATTCACATATAAATATAACTGAAGAAATAACAAAAAGAAATATCGGCACAGAGGGCACAGCAAGAATCTTTATGTCAAACCTATATCCTTCCAACCCTGAAAACAATCCCCAGATTTGATCCAAATGCCATACGCGATGATCCTTCACCCATACCGAAAGAACCGTATCTGAAATAAACGTCCCAAAACACCTTCCAAAGAGGTGATCCTGTCAGCACAACAGAGAGTGGGAGCTGAATCCCCGCACTACCTTTATGATCACTCTCTGATAGAGAAAATTCCGAATACAATCCCAATCCAGTTCCGGCAGATATTGTGTCATTAAATTTCCACAGGTATTTACCCTGAAGAAGCATCTCACACAGATCCAGAGAAAAGTCCAGATCATTTCTAATGTATTTAAACTGAAAATCACCACAAAATTTATCTACAAAAATCTGAAGCGAAACTCCACCTCCATATGATGTTCCGGTCATATTCATCGAACCCTGCTCTGTCCCCATCCAGTCCCTGTATTTAACTTTCTCATATGAAAAAGAAAAAACAGGCCCCAGATAGGTATAGTGAAGGCTTGACATATCTTTAATATTCTGGGCAAAAAGAGACCCTGAAAGAAAAATGATGAAAAAAAATGTCAGAACTCTTGCCAATATTTTTCTCCGGAACTACTGTATATTTAAAGGATTATTAACCCTCTGGGCATTTGCCGGAACTTCAAAATTAAAAAGTCCTGGTAAAACTGTTCCGGCAGTGCTTACATTTGAAATTGTAAAACTGTATGTTCCACCTTCTTTCGTCTTGAATAATGCACGCTTTAGAAAAAAAGTTGAATCCAGAACAAGAATTATTTCCTGATAATGCCGGCTTTCATTTTTAAGTTTTAAGGTATAACCATTATCACCCTGACCTGTAAGAAGAGCCATATATCCATTTGTTATTGACGCAATTCCACCGGAACCACCCTGTGCCAATTCCTGTACACCAACAATATTACTTGATGGTGAATAAACCCAGAGGGTTTTGCCGTTAGAAACAATAGTTCTGCCTGAAGGGTTTGAAAATTTAATATATAGCTTACCCGGATTCAGATATTTAAAATTTCCTGAATAGGAACCGCCGTTTGAGGTTGTCCAGGAAATAACTCCTGTAAGTTTTTCTATACTATACATTCTGCTTCTGAACTTAGCAAGTGCCTCATCACCTGTTAATGAATATACAGGAGATATTGTAAAAAACAGAATAAGTAGAGGTAAAATTATTTTTTTCATCTGAAAAGTCCCCGTTTATTAATATATACGTATTTAGTAATAATTTTTTTGTTTTTTTTATACAATCATAAAAATTTATTAAAAAAAAAACAACAATAAAGCTTAAATTAAAAGTTAAGTATTTATTGCAAAGATTCTGATTAAAAATGCTGAATTTTCGGATAATTTCATCTTCATGTTGAATAATGTAAAGAAATAATTCGCTTAAATTAATCTATAAGTTGAGCATAAAAATAATTGCTAAATAATGCTTTAAAAATCTATAATACCATTTTGCTTGACAAAGAGCTTTTACGGCATTTATTCGGTATTTAACAAATAAAAGGAAGCACTAAAATGAAAAAAATAGTTATAATTGAAGATGATATTGCAATTCGGGAAAGCCTTTCTGAAATACTTCAGCTTAATAACTATGAAGTCCTTGCAATTGATAATGCACTTGAAATAGCTAATATAATAGATGATTTCAGGCCTGATATACTTATTACAGATATAATAATGCCTGATAAAGACGGTATAGAAATAATAATTGAAATACGAAAAAAATATCCTGATATAATACTCATAGCAATATCCGGTGGAGGCAGGATAGACTCTGAGAGCTATCTAAATACTGCAAAATATCTTGGAGCAAATGCCACACTAAAAAAACCTTTTTCACATGACCAGCTGCTTGATATGATTAGAACTCTTTAATAAAAAACAGGGCAGATTATTACATTATAATAACTGCCTATTTATCAACTCAAATTAAAACCAGATGAAAAACTGCTTAAACCTTTCCTTTCAAAGAGCCCAGGCATCCCATATTCAGGCTGTTTATGAAATTGAAAATGAATCAATAGGTCTGTGGAATATTAATCAGTTTTATGATGAATTGAAGTTTCCCTTTTCAATATTCATTGTAGCCATGGTTGATAATAAAATCGCTGCATATATTACTGCCTGGAAAGTCGCAGGAGAATTGCAGATTAACAGCATAGCAGTAAATTCATTTTATAGAAAAAAAGGAATCGGAATTAAATTGATTAATGAAGCAATTAATCTTTACACTGAAGTTAAACCGGAAAAAATTGTTCTTGAAGTTGCAGAATCAAATATTGATGCAATTTCATTCTATATAAAAAATGGTTTTAAAAAAATCGGGACTAGAAAAAACTTTTATGTAAATGAAGATGCTTTTATTATGGAAAAAATACTAAATCGAAATTCTTAATTACTTCATAATTTAAAGATTTATCCTCAGCTATTACAAATAAACTTTCAGGAATCTGAATTTAAATGAAAATTAAAAATGCATATTTTTTAAAAAGCTGTACAGCCGCAACCCAATTCCCTGATTTCAATTATCCGGAATTTGCCTTTTTCGGCAGATCTAATGTGGGCAAATCATCTCTTCTAAACATGCTTCTTGGGAAAAAAGACCTGGTTAAAACCGGTTCAAGGCCTGGCGTTACAACAATGGTTAATTTTTTTATTGTTAATGACAATAAATCCTTTGTAGATCTTCCAGGATTCGGTTATGCTAAACTTCCTGCTCCCATGCGCAAAAAATTCATCCCCCTCATTAAAGAATATATTTCAAACAGAACAAACCTTAAAGCGGGATTTCTCCTGATCGATATAAGAAGAACGCCTGGAGATTTTGAAGAGGAGATTTTATCCTTTCTCACGGGACGGGAAATACCTGTTGCAATAACTATTACCAAAGCTGATAAATTATCCAAAAATCAGCGGGTAAAAAAAATCAGAGAGATAGAGCAGGCTCTTGGCATAAGCAGCGATTCAATCTTTATTACATCAGCCGGTACCGGTGAAGGTAAACATCAGATACTGCGGCTGATAAATGAATTAAGCAGCGGAGAATAGTAAAATATAATACCCTACTTCATTTACAACTGTGTCATAAGATAAAGGATTCTGCTTGCCTTCTCCTTCTGAAACAATGTTATCAGGTATGAGGTAATACTGGCTCTTCCTTCTGCAAGCGCATTTGCGTCCATCTGTCTTAAAACATCAATGATAAGAGGATCCTCCCACTTTTCCATAATTTTTACAGATTCATCAGGAGGCATATTTGCCATTTTTTCAGCAAGAACTTCCACATTTTTTCTATAGCCGGAATATTTCTTCTGGTCATCTTCCAGCTTCTTTCTTTCAAGCTCCAGGCCTTTTTTAATCTCTTCAAGCCTGTTTCTTTCTGTATTAAGCTCACCTTCCCGCTCTGCGAGAAGCGCTTCTCTTTTGTCAAGATCCTCCTCTCTTTCCATAATGCGATCCTTCTCTTTTAGGAACTCCTCTCTCTGTACAAGAGAAGGCTCATCTCCTGAAGCATCCATCACAGACTCAGGTTCTGATCGAAACTTGCGTGCATAACTGGATAAGTCCATAAGGCCTATATAATCAAGCCAGAAAAGACCAATCGCGGAAAGGAAAAAAATAAGCAATAAAAGATATAATACCTTGGATTTGTCAGAAACTCCTTTCATTTGAACCTCTCAGCTATAATTCAATCAAAAAAAATTAAAATAGATGTTGCCGTTAAAGGCATTCACTCTCTGTACAAACTTGTTTTTCACTACTATAAATAGTATAAAACAAAACAGAATCAACAATGACTTTTTGCAAAAAAATCAGTCATTATCCTTTACATAGAAATCTATTATTCTTTCAGCATACTCACCATTTTTATCAAAACCACTCCCGCCTTCACGGGTCTGACTTTTACCGGCTGCACTATACGCCTCAAGTGCCTTCCTGTAGTCTCCGCTGTAACTTTTCAGCAGATCACTTAAAAGAGTAACTCCGCCCTCCACATTCTCGTCAGGATTAAAAGGGTCAGTAATACCAAGTTTATCAAATGTTGCCGGTCTCAGCTGCATAAGTCCAAGAGCACCATCTGGCGATACTGCTTCACTATTATAATCAGAACCAGCTTTTACAAGTGCCTTTACCAGATCAGGAGAAACCCCTTTTTTTTCAGAATAAAAAGATATAATTTTCTCTATTTCATCTTTTGAAACAGCTTTATCCGGATGCAAAAGAGGTTTACTCGGATCACCTGATACTTCATTAAGAGCCCCGGCAAAACTGTTGCCGGAAGAAGCATTTTTAAGAGAATTATCTTTGGAATTTCCGGTTAACCCGAATCTGCTTTTAAGCTCATTGATTCTTGCCATTATATCAAACATGCTGTTTAACATTTTACTGCTCCCGGCTAATACGTTTAATAAAAATCTTCTGGTTCATATCGTCATTTTCTTTTGCTATTTCCCTGTTTACTTCGTA
>CAYYKZ010000032.1:0-228 GCA_964468455.1 uncultured Leptospirales bacterium
GGGGATATGAATTTCTTGGTTCTATTAAAGGGAAAAGAATTGAAGTTGAAAATGGTGCTGTTGAAATTAAAGGTAAAAGTATTGAAGTGATTGCCGGTGATAAAAGATGTATCTATATCCTTTCAGAATAACCTCTCCCTGCAGTAACCTGATATGTTCTTTGTATTTATGCCCTTCTTTTTTTAGTGATGCAAAAGGGGTTTAATTTAGTAGTGCTTTATTATTTAA
>CAYYKZ010000032.1:238-14633 GCA_964468455.1 uncultured Leptospirales bacterium
CTTCTCTACTCTATTCTATCACACTAAAAAATTATTATTATATGAAAAAAATAAGGCTTGATGTTTTTCTTGCGGAAAAGGGTTTGTCGCATTCCAGAGAAAAGGCGAAAAAAGAGATTATCGCCGGCTGGGTTACTGTTAATGGTGAAAGAGTGCGTGAGCCCTCTGCAGGAATAACCGGGAATGAGCTTGTAAAGATAGAGCGGCCTGGCGGACTTTTTGTAAGCCGGGGAGGGGAGAAGCTTAATAGGGCCCTTGACTGGTTTAAAATAGATTTAACAGGAAAAACCGCACTTGACCTGGGCGCTTCAACAGGTGGGTTTACTGACTGTATGCTGAAGTCGGGAGCGGTTAAGGTCTATGCCGTTGATGTCGGTTATAATCAGCTTGATTACAGCCTGAGGATTGACCCCAGAGTTGTTGTCATGGAGAAAACACATGCCAGAGACATAAAGGAGTCCATGTTTCCGGATGGATTTGATTTTTTCACTGCTGACCTTTCATTTATTTCAATATTAAAGATTCTTCCTGCAGTAAAAAGCATTAATAGTAATGCAGAGGGGATTGTTTTAATAAAACCTCAGTTTGAGGCGGCTCCCGGGCAGCATAAAAAAGGTGTTGTTAAATCTGCTGTTCATCATGAGGAGATTCTTGAAATGGTTCTTAAGGGAATTTCGGAAGAAGGTTTTTCTGTAAAGGGTATTACTTATTCTCCAATTAAGGGGCCTGCGGGGAATATAGAATTTCTCGCCTGGATATCATTGCCCGGAGGGGATAACTCTTATTTTGTGCCGGATGTGAAAAGTCTGGTTCAGGATGCACATCAGTTCCTTAATCAGATTTAATGTAATACTGTTAAAAAAAGAGACATTTTATTTTTTTTATTGTTGCTTATTTTCTGCTGATTTTTTAAAAATAAAAAAAAATAAAATTTATAGATAAATTTATATAATAAAAAGATGCGCCGGTTTTAAATTTTATTTTTTCCTGTTCTAATCTAAAATATGACCACTTCAGGGGTTTTGACCCTGATGCAAATACATTTTGATTATATTAGTCAAAAGGAGAGATCTATGAAAATATTGGCTTTAAATTGCGGAAGTTCTTCTTTAAAATACCAGCTTTTTGACTGGGAAAAGAAAGAAGTTGTTGCTGTAGGAATCGTTGAAAGAATAGGTATTGAAGGTTCTTTTATCAAGCACGAAGTTCCTGCAAAAGATCAGGAATTTAAAAATGAAACAGCTATTCCAGACCACAAAGTAGGAATCCAGCTTGTTCTTGAAGCCCTTGTTAAGGGTGATGGAGCTGTAATCAGCGACATGAAAGAAATTTCTGCTGTTGGACACAGGGTTGTACATGGCGGTGAAAAATTTAATCACAGCGTTCTTATTGATGAGAAGGTTATTGAAGCTATTCAGGATGTATCTCATCTTGCTCCTCTTCATAATCCTGCGAATCTTGTGGGTATAGAAGCTGCAATTGAAGGTCTTCCAGGAGTTCCTCAGGTGGCTATTTTTGATACAGCTTTCCACCAGACAATGCCTTCTCATGCATATATGTATGCAGTACCTCACGAATGGTATGATAAATTCGCAGTGAGAAGATACGGATTCCATGGAACAAGTCACCTTTATGTATCGAAAAGAGCGGCTGCTCTTCTTGGTAAGCCTGCAAAAGACTGCAACATTATTACAATGCATATTGGTAATGGTGTATCATGTGCGGCCATTAAAAATGGTATAAGTGTTGATACTTCAATGGGTTTAACTCCTCTTGAGGGTGCAATTATGGGAACAAGATGCGGTGATATTGACCCGGCTATCCCCATGTTTATGCAGAATGAGCTTCAGGTTGGACCTAAAGAGATGGATACCCTTCTGAATAAAAAATCCGGTCTTCTTGGAATAACAGGCAAATTTACTGACAGACGTGATATCCTCGGCGGTGCTGAAGATGGCGATGAAAAGTGTAAACTCGCTGTTGAAATGGAATGCTATAAGCTTAGAAAATATCTTGGATCTTATGCTGCTGCACTTGGCCATGTAGATGCTGTTGTATTTACAGCCGGTGTTGGTGAAAATGCAGGTGATATCAGACAGATAGTTCTTGAAGGTCTTGATTGTTTAGGAATAAAGATCGATAAGGAAAAGAATCTGAACACCAGATCAAAGCATGGTGAAACTGAAATATCAACCCCTGATTCAAAAATCAAGGTTTTCATGATTCCTACTAATGAAGAACTTGTTTTTGTTGAGGATGTTGTTGGTATACTCGATAAAACATATGATGATCATATGGTTTACCAGTATACTTTTCTAAAGAAATAATTATGATTTAAATAGTATAATGCAGGTATAAAAATAAGTATTCCTGCATTTTAATTGAATCATTTTAAGTATGTTTTTAAATAAAAAAAGGCTCTCTTTTCAGGGAGCCTTTTTTATTTATCTTTTAAGAGGAATAATTCTTGACCCCCTTTTTTGTTATAAATTATAATATGTTTGCTGTATTGATTTTTAGAATAAGTGGCGTGCAGCCTTTTGCTCTAATCAAATTCAGGTAAGTCTTAAAAATTTTATAAATGGAAAATTCAAGGCGGTTATTGATGAAAAAAATTGTGTTACCTTTATTTTTTTTGATCATTCTGCTTTCTCAGCAGTTATTCGCTGTTGATATTAAAAACGTTTTAGCATACCCTGTTCCATTTGATCCGCATAAGAATAAACTTAAAATCGGATTTCCTGTTGCCAGTGGTATAATTTTCGACAATGAAAAGATTAAAGCTGTTGTATATGATATAAATGGTGATACTGTAACCAATATAAGCAGTACAGCTGGAACTGATGAAACCGCCTGCATATGGAATGGAAGAAAAAGCAATGGAGAATATGTTAAGCCCGGACTCTATCTGATTAAAGTTGAAATAAGTGCTACTGACGGCGGGTACTGGAAAAAGGTATTACGCGTACTGGTTAAATATTAGCAGAGGTTTATGGCAGATGAAATTTGCATTTAAAAATATATTAATGATTTCTCTAATTCTTTTTTTTACAGCAGCTTTATCTGCGGAAAACGCAGGTTCCAGGGGTTCTTTTACAAGGGGCGGCTGGGCCGGTGCACGTTATGTTGCAGCAGGAATGACCGGAGAGGTCATGGCGGATGATGTATTTGCGATTTACTGGAATCCGGCAGGCTTAAGTGAGCTGAAGACAAAAACACGGCTTACGGAGGCAGAGGTAAGCGAAAAGGCAAGAACAGGGCAGATTGATGAAATTACAGAAGAGGATCTTTTAAGCTTTTCTGAAACCGGTTATGAGAAAACCTTTGTTCATGCAGGAGCATCCTATAGCGGTCTTGATTTTGAAAGGGATGCCATGTTTGCCGGAATTGCTTTTAACTGTTTCAGCGGTGTTGCAGGTGCAGGTTTTTATTCAATAGCATCAACTGACATTGAAACCAGGGATGAAACAGGAGAGCTGACAGGTACTACAGGTTATTCCGGTTCTGTTGCTTTTTTAACATATGCATATGCGGCAAATGTAGCTTCAATAGGTGTTTCCCTGAAAGGTATTCATGAAAAAATTGATGATGCTCAGTATGGAGGTGCCGGTGCGGATGTTGGTGTTCAGGTGTTTCTGCTCCCTTTTATTAAGCTTGGGCTAATGGCCAGGGATCTGGGGAGTTTCCTTAAGCCATATGATTCTCCTGAAATTGAAGACAGGTATGATTTCTTTTATCCGGAATTTAAAATCGGGCTTCTTTTTACAAGTGATTCAGGATTCAGAATTGCCTTTAACGGCACAAAGCGTCTTGAGCAGACAGGTTTTATGTATGGAGGCGGCCTTGAGTACGATCTGACCCGGAATGTAACTGTTATGTGCGGGCTTAGTGATGATTTTTTTTCTACAGGTGCAGCAATAAATATTTACGGAATTGAAGCAGTCTATTCCTTCAGTTTTGACAGGATTGATACAGGATATAATAATACAGTTTCTTTAAGTATACTTTTTTAACCGGATTGTTTATGAATAATGTAACAAAAACCTTAATAATGGGTATATTAAATGTAACACCCGATTCTTTTTATGATGGCGGAAAATATTCCTCTATTGATACTGCTCTTAAGCGGGCTGAATCTATTTATCTTGAAGGTGCTGACATTATTGATGTGGGAGGGGAGTCCACCCGTCCCGGATCTTTGCCGGTTTCTTCTGATGAGGAAATGTCCAGGGTCTGTCCTGTTATTGAAAGGATTTCACGTGAAATAGATATAAAAATCTCTGTTGATACAACAAAATCTGAAGTTGCTGAAGAGGCGGTAAAATGCGGGGCCTCAATAATTAATGATATCAGCGGGCTTACCTTTGACAGTAAGCTTGCAGATGTGGCTGCGAATTATAATGCGGATCTTGTTATTATGCATATTAAAGGGAAACCGGCAGATATGCAGAAAAACACTGAATATGGGAACCTTATTCAAGATATACTTGATTTTTTAAATGAATCTGCCACTATTGCGATGAATAGAGGTGTTGATAAGAGCAGGATTATTATTGATCCGGGTATCGGTTTTGGTAAAACCATGGAACAGAATTATGGTATAATCGATAATATTGAAAAGTTTACTGAAGCAGGGTTCCCTGTTTTAATAGGATTATCAAGAAAATCCCTTATCAGCCGTTTGTACAGTAAAGAAGAGGAAAGACTTTTTGCCACTATAGCTCTTAATTCTATAGCTGTCAACAAGGGGGCTTCTATAATACGTGTTCATGATGTTAAAGAGCATCGTCTTGCAATGGATAGTGTTGATTTTTTAAAGATCAAAGGAAAGAATTTTTAAAATAAAGAAATACCGGTTTAAAGGGTTTTTGTGACAGATGAATGAATTATTAGGGAGATTGATTTTTCTTACAGGGGCATTCTGGGACTACTTCCGGAATGTTGTTGATATATTAATTGTGGCATACCTTTTTTACTGGACCTATAAATTTCTCACCAATACAAGGGCAGTGCAGCTTTTAAAAGGTGTTATTGTTATATTTATTGTGGCTGTGCTTGCAGGCCTTCTTCATTTAGATACCCTTGACTGGCTTATAAAAAATATTACTTCATATCTTGTTATTACGGTCATTATACTTTTTCAGCCAGAACTGCGCAGACTTATAACAAGATTCGGGCAGAAAAACTGGCTTGCTAATGATTCTACAACTGATTCTTTCCAGCTTGATGAACTGGTAAATGCGGTTTTTGCAATGGCATCCGAAAAAGTCGGTTCTCTTATTGTTATTGAAAGAAATACAGGCCTTAAAAGTTATGTTGAATCAGGTGTGGCTGTTGATTCAGGTATTTCCGAAGAGCTGATCAGGACTATTTTTTATCCACTTACACCGCTTCATGACGGAGCTTTAATTATTCAGGAGGGTAGAATAGCTGGAGCAGCATGCTATCTCCCTTTGAGTGATTCAAAGCAGCTTAAAAAGCAGCACGGAGCCAGACACCGGGCAGGGCTTGGAATTGCTGAAGAAACTGACGGACTGGTTATTGTCACCTCAGAGGAGCGGGGAGAAATATCTATTATGGTTAACGGAAGAATTTTTTCAGCAATAAAAAATACAGATTTAAAAAATATTATTCTCTTTTTTATGAATCCTAAAACCGCATATGAGGAGAAGTATAGTATTTAATGAAATCATATATTGACAAATTCGCGGAGTTTTCTCAAAGAACAAATCTTGTGCCTAAACTTTTGAGTATAATTCTTGCTGTTATACTCTGGGCATATATAACAAATACCAGAAGCGGTGATTTAAGATTTAATATCCCTATTGATTTCAGGAATATTGATAGTAATCTTGTAGTTTCAAAGGTATCTCAAAAAACTGCCACAGTGAGGGTGTCCGGGCCAAAGGATGATTTGAAAAATGTCAGTGCCAGGGATATAATTGTTTATGTGGATCTGAACAGGGTTAACGAAGGCGAGTATGCTGATTACAAGATTGAGTTTATCCGGAATGAAGTTCCTGAAGGGATTGATATTAAAATAATTCCTGATGAAATTAAAGTGCTTGCTGAAAGAAAAATTGCAAGGGAAGTAAAGATTGTCCCGAAGTTCAGCGGCAATGCTGATAAAGGTTTTTATACCGGAGAAGCAGATATTGTGCCTGAAACTGTTACTATGCGCGGAGCTGCTTCTCTTATTAATGGAATAGATTTACTCTATACAGAGGATATTTCACTGGAAGGTGCAAGAGATACTGTGCAGAGAAAAGTGAATATAGAGAAGCCTGACATAGATAATGTCGAATACAGTCCAGAGAGTGTAACTGTTACTCTTCCGGTCATTTCATCTTCAGATCTTGAAAAAACAGAAATACCTATTTCTGTCAGAAACGGGAAAAAAGGGTTTACCTATACCATTGAAACGGGGAAGGTTTATGTGCACATTATTCCTGAAAAAGGTAAAAAAATTTCCGATTATAATTTCTCAGCTTATATTGATGCGGCAAAGTTTAACGGAGATTATTCTACCCTGGGAAAAGATGATAAAATAGAATGGACTGCTGAGGTGTCAATCAAAGGTGTTAATTCCGAAAGCAGTGACCGGATTGTTTCTGTATCGCCAGGTGAAGTTGTTGTTGTTATTAAAAAGGACTAGATGATTCATGCGGAGAGTGTAATGATTGGCAGATTGTTTCAAATATTGTTTTTTGTTTTCCTGGTATATTTAGTTATCGGGGTGGTGAAATTTATTTTCAGGCTTGGTAGAACCACAGCCGAGCTTAACAGCAGGCTTGATGAAAAGAAGAGAGGTGCCCGAAGCAGCAGGGGCAGTTCCGGAAATAAAGAGAATGATATAATCGAACTTGACAGGGATCAGTATAAAGTTGAATAAAAAATGAAAAGAATAATATTGATGCTATTTTTTGCTTTTTCTGCACTATTGTTATCCTGCAGCAGACCTTCAGGGGAATTTGCATTTCAACTTCCTGAAGATTATGGTTATAAAAAACCTGCAGATTTACTTGAATTTAATAGTTCTGACGAAGTTAACTGGATTTACTCCTTCTCTTCAATCAGCGGGCGTCTTAAACTTGGGGTGATTTTATTAAAGAAAGAGCTTGTATGGGTTGATATTTTATCTTACTCTGATTATGCGGATTCAGAGAAATCAACATTGTATGGTAAAATACAGGGGCTTGATCCGGGTGACTACAGGCTTGTTATTACAGAAATAGTTGAAGATGAACAGAAAGTCCTGGATGAAATTGAATTTTATATTTTCACAGATGACGATGGTTACTGATTATCAGTAGTAGTATCAGCTTTGTTAAGTGAATCCATTACCTTTTTAAATGATTCCCCACCCTTTTTTAATGAATCAAGTTTTTCATTGCTTTCTATAAAATATTTTTTGGCAGAACCGGGAATTTCCTCTCCATTATATACCATATAGGCTGTATAAACAATCAGCAGGATAAGAAAGAAGATTATTATTTTAAGAAGTCTTTTAAGAATAGAGTAAACCAGCAAAGAAGCCAGCAGTATTCCTATTATCACCATTATATCGTTAGAAAGTAGAGAATTAATTATATCTGTCATATTGAATATTTCCCTGATTTTTTAGTTGCATCAGCAAATTATTATGTTAATAAAAGTAATAATTCCATAAACAATGCAGGAACAGATACTGTTAATAACTGGATGCTTTAGAAACCCGTGAATAATAAAGCTTATTCCGGGATCATTACTGAAAAATAAAGCTTTTATATGGAATTGATTTTATTTTTATGCTTTTGTGAGTCAATTATAATATAAGGTTAAATGATTATTCGGGGGGAAATATGGAGTTAAAAAAAATTCATAACCGTGCGGTTTTCCTTGACCCTTTTAACGGATTTAAAGAAGGGGGGAGAGATTGTGAAATACGGCAGGATCCCTTAACAGGCAGAAATTCAAGAATACTTTTTTTCCCTTTACGCGATCTGCCGGAACCGGATCTTTCCCGTATTCTAGAAAAGAATCCTCCGTTCTGCCCATTTTGTCCTGAAAATATCGAAAAAATAACTCCTGCTTTTAATCCTGCTCTGTTCAGTTCAAGCCGTGTCAGGGTTAATGAGGCTGGCTGTTTCCCCAATGCTTTTCCTTATGATGAGAACGGTGCTGTTACTGTAATTATGGATCAGCATTTTGTGAAAATAGATGAATTTACTGCAAAGAATGTTTCCGATGCGGTAAAATGTTGTGTTCTTTATCTTAAAGAAGTGACAGAGGGACAGCCCGATGCAGTATATCAGTCTATAAACTGGAACTATCTTCCTCTTGCGGGGAGTTCTATTCTGCATCCTCACCTGCAGATAACCGCCTCCGCTGTTCCCACAAATTATTACGCTGATGTACTCCAAACCATTGAGAGCAGCAGTGAGAATGTTTTTAATGATCTGCGGAATTATGAAAAAGACCGGAATGAGAGATTTATTAGTGAAGGAAATAATTTTGACTGGTTTACAGCATTTGCTCCTCAGGGCGCCTTTGATGTAATTGCCATGGCAAAGGATTACTTTAACCCGGCAGATCTTGATGGTGACAGACTTGATGAACTCTGTGATGGCATAGTTAAAACAATGAAGTTTATAAAAACAAAAAATATGTACAGTTTTAACATGTCTCTATTCTTTGTAACCGGGAAGAGCAGTTTTCTTCCTCATATGAGGATGTGTCCGAGAACAGATATCCCTCCACTGGATACAAGTGAGATTAATTACATGAAAATGCTTCATAATGAACCCATGTCAACAATGAAGCCGGAGGATATAGCAATGGAGCTGTCAGATTTCTGGAGACAGTAAATATTAATTGTTTTGCGGACTGTCTTATCGTTGTTTGTAAGAATAATTGCAGCTGTTTAATATGAAATATGTCAGGCTGCTGGAATTTTCAATAAATAATAATCAGGAAGTAGGGCTGATGAAAATACCTTTCCACAGGGCTTCAATTGATGACAAAGAGATAAATGCCGTTGCTGAAGTTTTAAGAAGCGGCTGGCTTACAATGGGTGAAAAAACTTTTGAATTTGAGAAAATGTTTGCTGAATATACAGGAGCCGGCTATGCTGTTGCGGTTAATTCCTGTACATCCGCCCTGCATCTTGCACTTAAAGCTATTGATATTAAACCGGGTGATGAAGTAATAATTCCGGCAATAACATTTATTGCCACATGGGAAGTTGTTACATACTTCGGGGCTGTACCTGTTATTGCTGATGTTGAAAAAGATACACATCTGCTTGATACAGTTTCATTTGAAAGTAAAATAACTTCAAAAACAAAGGCTGTAATCCCCGTTCATTATTCCGGCCAGCCCTGTGATATGGACCGGATAATTGAAATAGCGAAGCAAAGAGGGATTTATGTTATTGAAGATGCAGCTCATTCTTTACCTGCTTATTATAAAAACCGGCCTGTAGGATCTATAGGGGATTTTACCTGTTTCAGTTTTTATGCTACTAAAACAATAACAACAGGTGAAGGGGGTATGATCACTACGGGAAATGAGGCTGCAGCAGAAAGAATGAGAAGTCTCAGGCTTCACGGTATTTCCAGGGATGCATGGAACCGGTATTCAGATAGCGGTTCATGGCAATATGATGTTATTGAGCCCGGCTATAAATATAATCCCACAGATATAAGTTCAGCCATAGGGATTGAACAGCTTAAAAAGAGCGATGACATGAACAGAAGGCGAAGTGAAATTGCTTCAATGTATAATGAATATTTTTCCGGAAATGAGTCTGTCGAAATATATACTGTAAAAAATGACCGGAACTCTTCATGGCATTTATATCCCCTTAAAGTCAGGATAGATTCTTCTGCTGTAACCAGGGATGAATTCATCAGAGTGATGAAAATGTGCGGTATAAATACAGGTGTTCATTTTATCCCTTTGTACAGATTTTCCTGTTTTAAAGAAATCGGATTAACCCCTGAGAAATTTCCCGGAAGCGAATATGTTTTCAGCAGGGAGGTGTCGCTTCCTGTTTTTCCTGACATGAGTGATGATGAGGTCGGATATGTCGCAGAAAAGACACTATCTATCCTTGCAGGGAATGAGAAATGATGAATTCGCGTATTCATACCTGCAGCGGTAATAAATTATCATCTTGTTGCATCAAAATGGTTCCCCGCTAATGCTGCTGAAAACATCTTGACAGCAGGGAGCGCTTAAATTTTATTTTATCAGTCAGCAGGGACCTGCTGCAAAAAATAACTCTATCCGGCTTATCTGCCGTAAGGAAATAAATATGACAAAAAAAGCTATCATCACCGGAATAAGGGGCCAGGATGGCGCATATCTGGCTAAAAATCTGCTTGAAAAGGGGTATGAGGTTTACGGTGCAGACAGGCGAAGCGGAGATACCACTTTCTGGCGTCTTAACGAGTCAGGTATTGCCGGAGATGTTAAGATACTTTATATGGATCTTCTTGAGATAACAAATATATTAAGGGTAATTGAAAAAATAAAGCCTGACGAGGTATATAATCTGGCCGCACAGAGTTTCGTGGGTACATCATTTGATCAGCCTATAATTACAGCTGATATAAATGCCATGGGAGTAATCAGGCTTCTGGAGGCAGTAAGGATTGCTGTTCCTGATGCGAAGTTTTATCAGGCCTCAACCAGTGAAATGTTTGGCAAGGTAAGGGAAATCCCCCAGAGTGAAAATACTCCATTTCATCCCCGGAGCCCATATGGTGTTGCAAAACTCTACGCGCACTGGGCCACTATTAATTACCGGGAATCCTGGAATATGTTCGCATGCAGCGGTATTCTCTTTAATCACGAGTCTCCGCTTAGGGGTATGGAATTTGTGACAAAGAAAATAACAATGGCTGTTGCTGCTATTAAAAAAGGGAAGCAGGAGAAAGTTGTCCTGGGCAATCTTGATGCAAAGAGGGACTGGGGATTTGCCGGTGATTATGTTGAAGGAATGAGGCTTATGCTGCAGCAGGATGAAGCTGATGATTATGTGCTTGCTACAGGTGAAACTCATTCAATAAGAGATTTTGTTGTTGAGGCTTTCAAATATATTGACGCTGAAATTGAGTGGTCTGGTGAAGGTGTAAACGAGAAGGGTGTGGATAAAAAAACAGGGAAGGTTATGGTTGAGGTCTCTCCCGATTTTTACAGACCTGCAGAAGTTGAGCTGCTCATAGGTGATCCCTTAAAAGCAAAAGAAAAACTTGGCTGGGAACCTGCAGTTAAGTTTCAGGAGCTTGTGCGTATGATGGTGGAGTGGGATCTTAAGCAGTAGGTTTAAGTGCTGTCCTGGTAATAATCGGATGATCCTGCTGGTGGTGATAATTTGAAAAATACAATAAGCCGGAAAACAAAAATTGATGTAATAATCGTTGATTCCCAGCCTGTTTATTCCAGCGGCCTTGATTCTGTATTAACCGATACTTTATCTTTTAATGTAACAGGCAGATTTACCAGCTATAAAAATGCCATGTCCGCTGTGAAATCAAATCCTCCCCATGTGCTTATAATGGATATTTTCCCCGGAACATCAAAGGCTATTGATTTTATTGCTGATATTCTTAAGATAAACCAGAGTGTTAAAATTTTTATTCTCTCAATGCTTGATGAAAATATTTTCGCGGAAAGAGCGTTAAAAGCCGGAGCGAGCGGTTATCTGATGAAAACCGCTTCCCCTCTGGAAATAGTAAAAGCTGTTGAAAAAGTATACAAAAATGAACTTTCTCTAAGTGATAATCTTTCGTCAATGATGCTTCAGAAGTATGTGGGCGGTGTAGAAAATATAGAGCTGAATCCGGTAAGGCTGCTTTCTGACAGAGAACTTGATGTTTACAGGCTTACCGGACAGGGGTTTACATCAAAGGAGATTTCTTCGAAACTTGAAATAAGTGTAAATACTGTTGATAATCACAAGTCGAGCATCAAGGAGAAGCTTGGTTTGAAGAATTCCATAGAGCTTATACAGAGTTCTGTGCTCTGGTGCAGGGACAGAGGAATTTTTTAAAAATGAAGAATTATAAATACATACTACTTGATCTTGATGGAACCCTGACAGATCCTGCAGAGGGTATTACTAATTCTATCAGATATGCATTGTCAGAATATGGGATTTCAGCTCAAAAAAAAGATCTGCTCCGGTTTATTGGGCCTCCTCTGCGCGATTCTTTTATCGATTATTTTTCTTTCTCTCCGGAACAGGCTGAGGAAGCGGTTGTTTTCTACAGGGAGTATTTTGCTGACACCGGGATATATGAAAACAGAATTTATCCGGGTGTACCTGAAATGCTTTATAAGCTTAAAAGCAGAGGTAAAATACTTTTTCTTGTTACATCAAAGCCTGCAGTTTATGCCCGGAGAATACTTGAGTATTTTGATATTCATGAATTTTTTCATACTGTAGCCGGGAGCAATCTTGACGGAACCATGGGTAAAAAAAGCGAACTGGTGGAGTATGCGCTTTCCATAATTCCCGGAATAGATAAAAAATCAGCTATAATGGCTGGTGACAGGAAATACGATATTGAAGGTGCAATTGCAAATAACATAGATTCAATAGGTGTTGCCTGGGGTTATGGCTCCAGAGAAGAGCTTGTTGGGGCCGGAGCCGGATATATAGCTGATTCAATTGCTGATTTAGAAAGAATTCTTCTGCAGTAATGTCTTTATCATCCTGTTAAAAGTAAAATAGACTTATACTTTCCCGTAAAATCATAAAAAAAAATTATGTCTCCTAAAAAATATCTTATGTAATTTTCAGTTCTGCCGAATATGAAGATATAAAGGTATACTCAGGAGTTTTTTTATGTTTAATAATTCAAACTTAATGACAACCAACTATCTTCTGGAAAAGTCACTTGATGTGGAATCTTCCAGGAGAAAGGTGATTTCCAACAATATAGCCAATGTTGATGTGCCTCATTTTAAAAGAAGTGAGGTTAATTTCGAAAGTGAACTCAAAAGGGCAATAAGACAGAGGGAAGATGCGTCAAATAAGCTTCCAGCAATAATGACAAATGAAAAACATATACCTTTTTTTGTTGAAAGAGACCTTAAAAGTGTACAGCCCCGGATTAATCTTGATTACACAACAATATACAGAAATGACGGGAACAATGTTGATATAGAGAAAGAGATGGTTGATGCTTCCAAGAATATGATGAGGTACAATGCCTTTGTCACATCTCTGAATCATAATTATAAGATGATCAAACTGGTTATGAGACAGGCTTAAGGCTAAAGGAGGATAATTCAGATGGCAATGTTTGATAGTTTTAATATAGCATCCACAGGCTTATCTGCTCAAAGATTGAGAATGGATCTTATAAGCAGTAATATAGCAAATGCAACAACAACAAGGACACCTGAAGGGGACGGGCCCTATGTTCGTAAAAGAGCTGTTTTTGCTCCTGTAAATATAAGACCCAATTATAAATCGCCGCTGGTTCCTGACAGAATACATCATGGAGAGGGGCAGGGGGTTCGTGTAGTAAAAATTGAAGATGATAAAGAGCCCTTCAGGCTTGTATATGACCCTACACATCCGGACGCGATTAAAACCGGACCGGAAAAGGGATATGTGCGTATGCCGAATGTAAATGTGGTTATGGAAATGACAGATCTTATTTCAGCATCAAGATCATACGAGGCTAATGTAATGATAGTTAATAATGCCAAAAGTATGTTTGGCAAAGCCCTTGAGATAGGGAAAATAAACGCTTAATAAAAAGGGGGCATGGTTATGTTCAGGGAAAAGCCGGGTTTAAATGAAGTCAGGGTTTCACATGAACTATCAGGAAGAATAAATACAAGAAGAAATGACAGGCCTGCGGGAATAGAACGAGAAACCCGATCAGGTTCTATTATGGAAGTGCGATACGCAGGGTAAATATATATATAGGGGAGTGTATAAATGATTATTGAAAATATGGTTTCCGGCAATGTAGTAACAATGAAAACAACCGAGCCTTTGCATTATACTGGAGAGCCGGCAGTTAGAAGGCCGGGCGATGATGTTTCCGGTTCATTTGCAGATGTTCTGAACAACGCAATAGCAAAGGTTAATGACCTGCAGGTAGATTCGGAAAATATGATGCAGAAAATGATTTACGCGCCTGAATCGGTAGACATACACCAGGTGATGATAGCTACACAAAAAGCTGAAATAGCAATAGGACTTACCAAAGCAGTTAGAGATGGTGCTATTAACGCGTATAAAGAGCTGATTAATCTGAGATAATAGATAAAAGCCCCTCATGATGTGAGGGGCTTTTATCTAAGTATATATTTTAGCTAAAGAGTCATTGAATAAAAAGGTGACATTTATGGAGGTTTTTTTAGGAAATTAATTGACATTTTATGTTGT
>CAYYKZ010000033.1:0-3149 GCA_964468455.1 uncultured Leptospirales bacterium
GGGGTGCAGCATGGGGACTTGGAGCAGCACTTGTGCTTGTGGCTCTTCAGTATGCAGGACATGCCTGGAAAAATGCCTATACTGCAGAAGAAGCTGTGTTTCCTCTTAACTCACCGGAAGCAATTCAGAGAGAAGTTGAGGAACATGTAGGTGTTGTAGCATCAAGGGCAAAGGTAAAAAAATAATTCTCTAATAAATATAGCTTTAACCCTCCGCCGGATTCCAGCGTTGCGGAGGGTTAAAGAAATTAAATAAAATAATATGGGAATAAATTTATTTTTTAAAAAAAATGTCAGGGCTACGAAACTGTAGTATAATATAAAAGTGAATTTTGATTGAGAGGATTCTTGTTATGGCATATATTGAAAACAAAGTGGAAAATGAAAAGGGGAATCCTGTTTTAAAGCATCTTCTTCTTGTGCTTCTTTCAGGGCTTACCATGGTTGGGGGAATGTATTTTTTTACAGGAAACAGGGAAACAGATATTTCCGCAATACTGATGGTTGTCCTTATAGTAGGTGTTCTGACAATTTTTGTTTCAAAAAGACTTAATCCTATGGCATGGAAAAAATTTTTAAACAGGAAAGAGTTTGATGAATTAATGGCCCAGGAAGAACAGGTTAACCAAAGACTTACGGATCTTGATGACTCCTACTTTATTTTCTGTAATTTTACTTTTGAATTGTTTTATGTAGATCATCTGGTAGTTTCTGAAAATGGTATTTTTCTTATCGGACGCCTGCCAAATAATGAGAAACTGAGTGTTGTTAATAATACTCTTTTTGCCGGCGACGTAAGCCTGGAAACATTAACAGCCAGGCTTTGGAGGGTGTGTCATCTTCTGAATATAATTATAAGCAAGGGATTTAATGAACTTGAAGTTATGCCTGTGCCTGTTCTTGTTACAACTGAGGGAGGGCAACCCTCAATGACAGAGTATAAGGGTATTTCAATAACATCACTGGATAATCTTAATGATTTAATAACAAAAAAGCTGAAGTTTAAGGTTCCCAGGGAAGAAGCAGAGGGGTTTGCAGTATATCTTAAACAGAGATATATGTAAAGAGGGCTCCAGTGATTAATTGAGTTTAGCAGTATTAAATACATTATTATAAAAAGGGTGGTTATGAATAAAAAAAAAGTGGAATTCAGTGATCTTTCAGCAGGAGCAAAATTTTCAGTACTTTTTTATATGCTGACATGGATCTTTTTTATAGGATCACGGATCTTTACCACAGGAACCGTTTCAGTACTTCATCTTTCAGTGGCCATGTTTCTCTCCCTTCTCGTTTATACACAAAGAGACTGGGGCCGTTTGCTGGCAGCTCTTTACAGTGCTGCTATGGCTGTAATGGTTGGATTTGAAATATACAGCTCTGTAAGTGCTGAATCAGGTATGCCTTTTAATCATATAATAATAAACGGAACAGGAGGGCTTCTCTTCCTGATCTCTTCAGTGGTCGTTATTTACGGCGGGTCATTACCTGTAATAAGGGATTGGGGAGATAAAAAAAGTTAATAGCTGTGTTTGTATGAGTTTTTACCACAAGGCTATAGTAGACGACTACAGGAAAATAATAAATTTAACTACGTTAAAATTAAGATATAGGCTATTGAAAATAATTACATAATTTATTATATAATATATTAAAAATATAGTATAAATCTATCGCCAGGTTTTATCAGAAATAACTTTTTAAAAAAACATTTTTTCCCCCGTGTTGGGGAAAGCGGAGGTTTATTCCGCCTTGTTTAATGTATCACCGGCTTATTAAAGAGTCCTCAAATATTAACACCTGTATTGCAGGTTCCGTATATTATGGGCAGACTCAAATAAAAAACTGATGTAAAATATTAAAACTTGAAAAGGATTATTAGGAGGACGTGATGTTTGAACTGACTGAAGAGCAATTGATGTTAAAAGATATGTGCCGCGGATTTGCAGAAAAGGAATTAAGGGAGCAGGCGATTGAAATTGATAAAAGCCATAAATTTCCACTTGAGACAACAAAAAAAATGGCTGACCTGGGACTTCTTGGTATAGTTTACCCCTCTGATTATAATGGAGCCGATATGGACTATGTTTCCTACGCAATAGCATGTGAGGAAATTTCCAGAGTATGTGCATCATCAGGTACAATTCTATCTGCGCATAATTCTTTATGTCTTTCACCGATTTATTATTTCGGGACAGATGAACAGAAGAAAAAGTATATGCCTACACTATGTACAGGTGAAAAAATCGGGGCATTTGCAATCACAGAGCCAGGTGCAGGTTCTGATTCCGGCGGAACTGCTGCAACTGCAGTAAAAGATGGAGATTACTACATTTTAAATGGAACAAAAAATTTTATTACAAACGGCGAATATGCGGATGTCCATGTGACACTGGCTGTTACTGACAAAAGCGCTCCGAAAAATAAAAATACATCATTCTTTATAATTGAGAAAGGTGACCCCGGGTTTTCAGTAGGCAAGGTTGAGGAGAAGCTTGGTATTTGCGCTTCTTCAACAACTGAAATGGTTTATGATAACTGCCGTATACCTGCAGACAGGCTTCTGGGAAAAACCGGGGAAGGATTTAAAATAGCAATGCATACCCTTGACGGCGGCAGGGTGGGAATCGGAGCACAGGCATTAGGTATAGCCCAGGCTGCTCTTGAAGAAGCTGCCAAATATGCCCATCAGCGTGTTCAATTTGGTGCTCCCATAGCCAAGCTTCAGTCAATACAGAATATGATTGCCGACATGGCTACAGAGATTGAAGCAGCAAGACTTCTTGTCTACAAAACTGCATCAATTCTTGATAAGAATGGAGCCGACAGAAGACCGGCCAGCAAAAATGCGGCAATGGCAAAACTTTATGCTTCAGAATGCGCTCACAGATGTACTCATAAGTGTATCCAGATCATGGGTGGTTATGGTTATGTTAAGGAGTATATAGCAGAAAGACTATACAGGGATGCACGAATCACTGAAATATATGAAGGCACATCTGAGATTCAGCGTCTTGTGGTTGCAGCAAATGTTCTGGCCGAGTATGCGGAATAGTGCTGCAGTCTGATTATAGTTTATTTGAATGAATATTCCGCCCCGCTTCACGCGTTTTGATAATGCAGGAGCGGGGTTGTTATTTTCAGGGCCTTGTC
>CAYYKZ010000033.1:3249-14307 GCA_964468455.1 uncultured Leptospirales bacterium
CGCTTCACGCGTTTTGATAATGCAGGAGCGGGGTTGTTATTTTCAGGGCCTTGTCCTGATTTATGCACAGCTTCAGGGATGGCTTTAAGATGTTTTTAGTAAATTAAATGACTTGAATGAGTATTCCGTCGCGATTCCAGGATAGGGTTGATAAATTTTTTATCAGTGTAATTTAAATAGATAATTGCATTAAATCCGGGAAGAGTGTTTTTTGAAATTAATAAAGAGAACTTTGGAGGACTAATAATGAAAGAAGTAGTAATAGTAAGCGGATCACGGACATCCATAGGAGCTTTTGGAGGTTCTTTAAAAGATGTTTCAGCAATAGAGATGGCATCAACAGTAATGAGAGATACCCTGAAAAAGGTTAACCTTAAGCCTGTGCCTGGGGATCTGCACAAAGAGATCTGTCCTGACAAACTAAAGAGCCAGGGTCAGCTTGATCTGGAAAAGAACGGATATACCTATGATGCAGGTGCAAAGGAAATTGTAATTGATGAAACCATAATGGGTTGTGTGCTTCAGGCGGGACAGGGACAGAATCCGGGAAGACAGGCTGCAATTTTTGCAGGAATCCCAAAAGAGGCTGCCGGTTGTACAATAAACAAGGTTTGCGGTTCAGGTCTTAAGTCAATTGCCATGGCAGCACAGGCTATCATGACAGGGCAGGCAGAGGCTGTTGTTGCAGGCGGTATGGAAAATATGAGCATGACCCCTCTGGCTCTTCAGAAGGCAAGGTGGGGGCATAGAATGGAACTTACAGGTAAGGGCGACATTCATGACCTCATGGTTTATGATGGTCTTTATGAAATATTTAACGGATACCATATGGGAATTACTGCAGAAAATATTGCAGATCTTTACAATATCGGCAGAGAAGAGCAGGATAAACTTGCTGTAATGAGTCACCAGAGAGCAATGAAGGCGATTAAAGATGGAACATTTAAAGATGAGATTGTTCCTGTAGTAATAAAATCACGCAAAGGCGACATAGTTGTTGATACTGATGAAAGGCCCATGGAAACCAGCATGGATAAAATGGCAGCAATGAAGCCTGCATTCAAAAAAGACGGATCTGTAACTGCAGGTAATGCTTCAGGTATTAATGATGGTGCTGCTGCGGTGCTTGTTATGAGCGCGGATATGGCAAAGAATCTGGGACTGGAGCCGCTTGTAAAGATAAAGGCCTTTGCAACTGGTGGAGTAGATCCTGCTTATATGGGACTGGGGCCTGTACCTGCAATGAGAAGGGCAATGAAAATTGCAGGAATGACAATACAAGATTTTGATATGGTTGAGATAAATGAAGCCTTTGCATCACAGGCTATCGGCTGTTTCAGGGAGCTTGGACTTGATAATGAATTCCCAAATCAGCTTGGAAGCGGAATTTCCCTTGGCCACCCGATTGGATGTACAGGCGCCAGAATGACAGTAACAACCATGTATCAGATGAAAAGACAGAATTTTTCAACTGGTATAATAAGCATGTGTATAGGCGGCGGCATGGGTATGGCAATGATTTTTGAAAGGTAGATATTTCCGGTCAGGCTCTTTCTGAGCCTGACTTTTTTCAAATGGAAAAGGAGGTCTTTATGAGCAATGCGGATAAATTTGATAATCTGAGACTTGAGAAAGAAGGATCTGTGGCAGTACTGACAATTTCAAGACCAGAAGCATTAAATGCACTTAATGCTGATCTGCTTAATGAACTGGGCAGAGCTGCTTCTATAATAAAAGAGGATTCCTCTATAGCTGTTCTTATCATAACAGGTGAAGGAAAAGCCTTTGTTGCTGGTGCGGATATTGCTGCAATGAAGGATATGGACAGTGAAGAGGGGCGCAAATGGGGAGAACTGGGTTCTTCTGTTTTCCGGAAGATTGAACTGCTTGAGATACCTGTAATTGCAGCTGTGAACGGCTTTGCCCTTGGAGGCGGCTGCGAGCTTGCAATGTGCTGTGATATCAGAATAGCTTCGGAAAATGCAAAATTCGGGCAGCCTGAGGTAAGCCTTGGTATAACACCCGGGTATTCCGGATGTGTAAGACTTCCCCGAATTGTCGGGCCCGGAAAGGCAAAGGAACTTATTTACACAGGTGATGTTATTACAGCTGGTGAAGCTGAGAAGATAGGTCTGGTTAATAAAGTGGTTTCAGCTGATGAGTTAATGACAACAGCAAAATCTCTTGCTGACAAGATAGTGTCAAGGGCCCGGCTTGCAGTAAGATATTCCAAAATGGCAATTAATCGTGCTGTAGAAACAGACATTGATACAGCAATAGCATTTGAGAATCAGGTATTCGGACTCTGCTTTTCAACATCAGATCAGACAGAGGGAATGACTGCTTTTATAGAAAAGCGAAAACCGGCTTTTAAATCTCAGTAGCAGATATTTAATCATCGAATGTTGATTTTTCAGGTATGAACCTATATTTTTTGCCGGTTTATACTCTATAACCCTGGTAACCCCTTTATTGCGGGGACCAGGGTTTTTGTTATTCTTTAAGTTTTTTTATGGGTATGATTACATGCAGGCATCTGCCCCGCACCTCTTTATTGTAGACTTTTTTACTACAGAATAATTGAACATATTCGGTATTTTTTTAAGTACCTCAAATGTAGACATATTTAATTTAATGTTCATTTTTGAGCTCTTTTATATTGACTGTTTTAATTATTCTGTATATAATAATACAAAATTGTATACCTGAGGGAGGCCTGTTCATGAATGAAGCAAAAGAAAAGATCGCTCAGCAGAAATATGAAGAGCTTCTGCCCAATAATCGAATTTGATACAGGGGAAAAGGTTTCCTGGAAAAAGTTTGACAAGTCAGTAAATGCCTTTTCTGCGAAGCTTCTGTCAATGGGCCTTAAAAAGGGTGACATTGTGGCAACATCCCTACCCCTGTTGAAGGAACATATTTATCTTCTTTATGCCTGCTACAGAACCGGTATTATTGCGGCTCCGCTTGATTTACGGCTTAAGGCACAGGAGATTCAGTACTGCTTTGACAGAATCCAGCCTAAGGCTTATTTTTTTCTTGGGCATACACCTGTTGCGGATTTCCGCCCGATTATTCAGGAAGTAATGAAAGGCTCACCCTATGTTAAGACATGGGTTCAGTTTCAGAAGGAGGCTGATCTTGTTATTGATGGAGCGGTCGGCATAGGGGAGTTTGTTAAGGATATAAAAAAAGTTTTTATAAAAAGTATCTTTTCCGGAGCTGTAAAAAAAGCGAGGAAACTTGTAAGTAAAAATGATCCCTGCCTGATAATATTCACAACCGGTTCAACAGGTTCACCAAAACCTGCTTTGCTTGCACATGAGAATATTCTTATACAGAACATCGGACTTGCAGTGGCTTTTGAAATTGAGGAGCAGGACAGAATGCTTGTAAATCTTCCGCCATCTCATGTCGGTTGTGTGACAGAACAGCTGGCAACTACAATTTATGGCGGCGGTGTTTCAGTTATACTTCATGTTTTTAATCCTGAAAAGAGTCTTCAGGCAATACAGGACCATAAGGTTACGGTTATCGGGCAGATCCCGGCTCTTTTTAACCTTGAGTGGCAGCTTCCAAATTACAAGAGTTTTGATTTATCAAGTCTCAGGTTTATTCTTTACGGCGGACAGGCTGTTCCTGTTGAGTTTTTAAAGAAGATGCAGGAAATGGCCCCGAAAATCGGCAGCGGCCTTGGTTTAACAGAAACAGCAGGATTCTGCACATACACTGATGTAAATGCCACTGTTGAGGATATTGCACGAAGCATAGGCTTTGATATGAAGCTTACTCCGATTAGTATAAGGGAGCCCATGAATGCTGATGGTACTGCGGGCAGATCCCTTCCTGAAGGAGAAATAGGAGAGGTCTGTTTTTCAGGCCCGCAGATTTTCCCCGGTTATTATAAAGATCCGGAAAATACAGCAAAAACGATTTCTAAAGATGGTGTATGTTATACCGGAGACCTTGGGTATTATGATCATGAAGGGCTTCATTTTGTGGGGAGGGCAAAATTTGTAATCAAGCCTAAGGGATACCAGGTTTATCCCCAGGATATTGATAATCATATTTCAAAGAAATTTGAGAGGAGGATTGTCAATGCAGTTTGTGTAGGGGTGCCTCATGATATTTATGTGGAGGCAATAATGACATTTGTTGAACCTGCAAAGGGTGAGAGCATTTCTCCCGAGGATGTTATGGAGGCCTGCAGTGATATATCATCCTATTCCCGTCCTTCACATGTGGTTATTGTTGAGTCCGGCCAGATTCCTCTTAACAGAGTTGCCAAGGTGGATTATCTTGAGCTTAAAAACAGGGCAAAAGGTATAGTTGAAGAACTGAGACAGAAAGGTGAGTGGGACAAAAAGAATAGCTGATAATTAATACCGGGGGGAAAAATGATTATCAATAATTTAAAAATATTTAAGGCCATGGCAATGAATATAAATTCATCGGGCCTTAACAGAGATATGATTGGTTATACAATAAAAAGGAATTTCGGTCCTGCAGATTTTAATGAGATTAAAGAATATGCAGATGCAACAGGGGATGATTTCAGTAAATACAGCAGTGATGATTCTCCAGCCCCTCCTTTCTTTTTTTCCAGAAAGCTTTACCCCATGTTCAGAGATATTATTACCCATAAAAATCTGAAACTCAATATTTTAAGGATGGTCCACGGGATGCAGGGGCTGCGGCTTAACGGGTTGCTGCATAAGGATGACCCCATCTCTGTAGAAATGTCAATTGCTGATATAATTGATACACCTGCCGGGGAAATGCTTCTTGTTAGAACAAAAGGTTCCTGTAATGGAAAACTTCTTGTTGAAGCTGATACAGGTTTTATTGTGAGAAAAAAAAGTAAAAAAATTGAAAGCTCGGATAAACCGGAACAGGATATGAAAACCGGTTATACAGAAAAAACTGAAGAGATAAAGATTCAGATAAAAACATATAAGGGGCAGCAGAAGAAATACGCGAAAGTATCAAGGGACACAAATCCTATTCACACAAGCGAATTTTTTGCCCGTCTGGCCGGCCTTCCGGGAACCATACTGCATGGAGTATGTGTTATTGCAATGTGTGCTAATTCACTTATTGATGTGATCGGTGACCGGGATCCCTCGTCTATGGATTCTGTTTCTGCCAGATTTTCCTATCCTGTAATACCTGGCGATACTCTTACCCTTGTTGGGAAAAAATATTCAGGTAAAGATGGCATACGGGTCGATTTTGATGTTTTTAACAGCCGCGGAAGGGCTGTTGTAAAAAAAGGGGGATTTCATGTAGCGGAAAAACATGGATGATTACGGTTCTGCTTAAATGCAGTATAGAGTGTATTAAAGGCCGGTAATTTTTTTATATTCCATGTAGGCCTTTTTTTCAATATCAAGAAGGTTAAGAAAAGCCTCCCTGAAGTCTTTAGCTCCGGTTGTGAATAGGCCATGTCCGTAAACAATACCCCCTCTTCCTTTCAGTGCAGGGGGAAGAGTCCTTGCAAGTCCCTTTGGGCCTGTCCCGACTTCGCCCGGAACAATAGGGATATCATGCATAAACCGCTCTTTCGAGCATTTTATATGGCACAATCCTCTGTTGGCGCAATTTGTATCATCGCAGAGCATTGATATTATTACAGTAAACCTGGGATGGCCATGGAGTATTGTCGCTGCACTGGAAAGCTGGTACACGCTTTTGTGCGCGGAAAATTCACTTGATGAAGTGATTGCATTAGATGTTGAATTGTCCATAGGGCATGGGTCAATTGCTCCGGCAAGCTCGTCAAGAGAACTCCCGGTCTGACTGATATAAATGGTGTTGCCGAATTTTGCTGAAATATTTCCGAAAAAGGAATCCACCATCCCTGACCGGACTGTTAGAAAACCTGCTTCAATAATCGCCGATGTTGTATCATCAGGAGAACGGAATGGTCCTGCAATCAAAGGCTGGTCTTTTATACCTGAAATAAAGTCCCCATATATTTCAGCAGCTGATGCGGCAATCTGTTCCGGGCTGCCCGGAAGTTTAAGTACACCTTTTTTATGGTAATAAAAATCGGTCATAAATTTTACAAAGCATGAAAAGCAGATTGAACTGAATGTTACAAAGGCCTGTTCAGGGCTTACTGTGCCCCATGAAATAATTCCACGGTCTTTTACAATAATACCTTTCCTTTTTTTGAGAGCTTTACTTATTGTGTCCGGATTAAAATCAGCGGTAACAGGTATGTCGTGAAGAAATGTTCTGGTCTCGGTATCATCCGGATAAATAGTGTTATTATGGGAACTGCTGTTGTCTGCCAGATAGTTGATAATGGATTTATAAGGTTCCTTTACAGGTGCAAATAGGATGCTGTTAATATTCAGGGATGCTATTACATCTTCCAGAATAGGGATAAGATCACTTTCTCTGTTCCAGATTGTGGTGTCATCGATCGCTCCAAGCAGAGGAGTGTCCGCGTCGCATAAATTCTGAGCAACCAGTTTGTGAGAATATTTTTTTATCAGAGATTCCATTCTATGCCCAGCTCCATGATTTTTTCTTTTGTCGGAACTCCTTCCTGAGTAAGACCTCTAACCCTGTAGTATCGTGATCTTGCTGTGAGAAAGTCTTCTCTATTAAGCGGAGGTATTTCCGTGCCTTCACCGGATGTGCCGTTTTCGAGGAAAAAACGTTCAGGAAGGTCATCATGCAGTGATGTGAAACCGTTTACATGGTTGAATATCCTATCCATGTAGTATGCCCTTTCCCCTGCCAGGAGAAGATCCCGGCCTGTATAATCCGCTCCTGTTACTGCTGTAAGAGCTTTTGCGTATTCTTCAAGGGTTGCTGCAAAGAATATAAACCGGCATGCTGTAATAGAATCAATAGCAGCGTTTAAATCCTCGGCAATTTTAATTATTCTGGCCTTTCCGCTGAATGTAAAACGGTCAGTAGCTACAGGTTTTCTGAGTATTTCATGGGAAATGGGATAGGCGCGTAAATGGCACCCTCCGCGGGTGGATGTGGCATATGCCAGTGCCATGCCGTATGCTCCCCGGGGGTCATATGCCGGAAGCTCCAGGCCTTTTACTGACATGGATATTTCAGGATGACCTTTAAAAGCGGCATATTTCCCTGAACCCTGTTTAAGAAGTTCCCCTTCTCCTGAAGATGAGGCAATGTCGCGAAGAAGCTGCAGTACGTCAGCCTCCCCGGGATTTATTCCGTTTATTTCCATATAACATGCGATAGTTGAAGCAGCGCTGATGGTATCCATGCCTGTTTCTCCGCATATACGGTTTGCTTCCATTACAAGTTCTATATCCCTGTTTCCAATAAGTGCTGTAAAGTGGGACATGGTTTCATATTCCGGAATGGATCTGTCCCCGCTGACTGTTTTTTTGCATAATATATGGCAGCCGCTGCATCCTGATTTTGAAGGATTATATTTTTCCCTGTAGTTCCAGGCGTTAAGTTTTTCTGAGCCGGGGAAGAATGTGGCACGGAAATTGTCTGTGGGCATCATACGTCTGCTGCGGATAAGGTCGTAAAGGGTTCCTGTGCCGTATTCAGAAATCCCCAGTTCACCCTTAAGAACAGGTGAAGCTGAAACAAGCCGGAATATATCCTCCCTGGCCTTATTGAGTTCGCCTGGATCATGTACAGGTACCCTGCCTGAACCTGTAACCTCAATGCATTTCAGGTTTTTATCTGCCATAACAAGCCCTGCTCCGCTGCGCCCTGCATAGGAATCTTTATCAAAGGCTATTACTGAAAAAAGTACCCCCCTTTCAGCAGCAGGGCCTGTGACAGCTTTTGCACCTTCACTTTTGAGAAGGGACATTGTATCCGGTATCCCCTTACCTCTGAGATGTGAGGCATCAGAAATTTTTATATTGCCGTCTTCTATTATTATCATTGAAAGATGCGGAGCCTTCCCTGTAATAATAATTCCATCCCAACCTGCTTTTTTCAGTTCTGTGCCGAATCTTCCCCCTGCTGAAGCGTCACCAACTGTACCTGTGAGGGGCGATTTGGTAAGTACGCAGATTCTGCCTGAAGTAGGGGCCTGTGTACCCACAAGGGGGCCTGCCATAAAGATGAGCGGCATTTCAGGATCATTCCAGTTAAGATGAGCATGTGGAAGGAGGTAATAATTTCCCAGACCTTTCCCGCCTATATATTTTCTGTAAGTCTCTTTGTCCGGCGTTATGTCACTGTATGTTCTGCTGCTGAGGTCAATTTTAAGAATTTTCCCTGTCCAGCCGTATATCATGTTCATCCTTTTATGTCTCCGTCATAAATTCTGGTAAAAATAAAACATGGGCATTCTTATTGTAAATAAGATAATCCAGATATTAGAAAAAATCAGGCGGATTTTTATTTTTTGAATTTTCAAATAGAGCGTAAAAATGCTGATATATTACGACTGATAAGCCTTTTTGCTCTTTTATTGGAAATATATTCCAGGTCAGATTAACATTTAATCATCAGATTTGCCTAATATTTTATTGATAAGGGAAAATTGATTTATTAAATTATCAATAATGACGATTAAAAAAACAGGTCACTACAACCTGTTCAGGGAGGAACAGGGACCTTGGAGGTTCTCAATGAATAATCTCATGAAAATGGAGGATCGTGAGATAAGACAGGGTAAAATCACCGGAGACAAAGAAAAGATTAAGGCTTTAAAAGACAGAGTCTCTGATGACGCATATCTGGATCATGCAATTTCTAAAATAGCTGCTGATCTATCTCATTATCTGACAAAATGAACAGGGGATTGATTTTAGGCTTGTACCTTTGCGGGTATCGGTGTTTTTTTTATTGCAATATAATACATCCCGTTTAAACGGGATGTATTATATAAAAAAGGCCCCTTCCAATGACAGATAGTAGTTCATACCAGATTTTTAAACAGAATAAGACTATGAGAATTCTATTCCTGATTTTTTTTGGAATTATTATTCTCTTCCTCACATATATATTCCGCAGTTTTTTATGGGTATTTCTGTTTGCATTTATTTTTTATATCGTTTTAAGGCCGTTCCATGACAGGCTTCTTGCTTTCATTAATATTCGTATGTTAAGCTCATCTTTTATAATAATTATTCTCTTTGTCATAGTTCTTATACCTCTTACTTTTTTACTTGTTCTGCTTACAGAACAGGCCATGGATATGTACAGGTATATTCAGATAAGAATTGACAGTAATTATTTTTCTGAACTGGGGAATTCCAGTGCTGTGATGGGCATACTTGATTATCTGAATATTACGAAAGAGGAAGTTGTTGCAAAATTTATGGGTTTTATACAGAGGACATCATCTGAAATATTTTCCGGTATGACCTTTGCTCTGGCTTATCCTATAACATTTGCAATTAAGCTTTTTTTTATGCTCATAACTCTTTTTTTCCTTTTAAAAGACGGTTACAAGCTTGATGGTCTGGTTTATAAAATTCTTCCATTTCCAGATGATATTGAAAAGGAAATTATAGATAAACTCAAAAATGTGCTTTATCTTCTTGTTGTCGGCAATCTTTTTATAATGTCTCTTCAGGGGCTGATGGTTGGTCTGGGGCTTTATCTTGCAGGTATAAAGATGCCGCTTTTATGGGGTTCTTTAGCTGCAGTACTTTCTCTTATTCCTGTAATTGGAACAGTGTTTATATGGGCTCCAGCTACTCTGTTTTATGTTTTCAGTAAAGATTACGGTACAGCTCTTTTTATATCTTCCTGGTGTTTTTCATGGTATATGGTTCTGGAAAATATTGCCAAGCCTAAAATTTTCGGGGATAAGCTGAATTTTCATCCGCTGCTTTTATTTTTTCTGCTTATCGGGAGTATTCAGACCTTCGGCCTTCCTGGTGTAATTATAGGGCCTCTTTTTCTTTCCCTGTTTTTTTCCTTCTGGAGTATATATAAAATACTGGATGCCTATGATATGGACAGGAAAATCAGGGGGGAAAATGTTATAGAGGCAGATGATGCCGGTTAATTATATTTGAATTTTTCCGGGTGCTGCAGAATTTTCCGTTTCTTTGTAACAGTATCTGCATCCCATAATGATGAGACTTGCCGAATCACCCCTTATTGTTTTGCTGGCATATAATCCCTCATATTTTGTTAAAGATGAGCCGCAGAGAGGGCAGATGCGGGTTCCCGGCGGCAGAAGAGGCCTTTTATTGAAAGCAATGTTTCCGGTCTCCATGTTTAAATTTTCCGGATCAGGAGAGTTTTCCTGAATCGGGCGGGTAATTTTTACTTTTGCCTTTTCATAAATTGAAAGCATATAAATGAATGCAGCTATTCCTATCAATAATCCTGATAAATAAAGAAATGCGCTCAATTTGGACCCCTTTTTCTGGTAATAAAATTAATCATAATAGTTTCCTCGCAGGGAGGGCTTGTTGAGTAATCTCCAAAAATATCAAGAACCTCAAAACCCTCATTCCCGAGAATTCCTATCATTTCTTTTATAGAGTATATCCTCTGAACATGTTCCTCTTCTTTAACTGAACCATCAGGAGTACTTATTCTGAAACTTGAGATAACATGCTTTTTCTTTTTATCATATCGGTTGCTCCATTCTGCCAGAATACCCCTGGTTTTGTAAAAGGAGGTTTTATTGTCAAAAAATTTCTTTATGTTATTTTCTGTGGTAATATCAAAAAGAAAAATGCTTTCATCGTGCATTGCTTCCCGGGTGCATCTTAATACTCTGCTTATATCCTCTTCGGTCAGCATATAGTTCATTGTGTCGTGGACACTGAATATGAAATCGAATTTTGTTTTAAAGGCAAAGCTCCGGATATCGGCACAGGCAATTCTGAAGTTTCTGTAGGCGCGGGTTCTGGCGACCATCAGCATTTCCAGGGACAGATCAAGCCCTATAATTTTAAAGTCATCAGCAGAAAATTTTGCACCGAATTTCCCGGTGCCGCATCCCAGTTCAAGGACTGTTCTTGGATTATCTATATAGTTTATCATAATAGTGCTGATGAATTCATACCATTGCTGATAATCAACATGCCTCAGCATATAATCGTATATTTCCGCAATTGCTGTATATGGTAT
>CAYYKZ010000034.1:0-326 GCA_964468455.1 uncultured Leptospirales bacterium
TTTTTTTTTATAATTTTCTAATTGAAAAATAAGGCTCTTTAATTTACTGCTCATAATTGAATTTTGAATTATTTATTAGTATTTTTTTTCAGATACTTTATATTATAAAAATGCTGTTTTAAATTTTCCCGTCTTTTTAGCTGGGGGATTAAAGTATTTTATTCTACAAATTTGTTATAAAATTAACACGGGTTATTTACAGTAACTTGCGCGAATATCAGGATAATCTCAGATAGGGTGAATCTTTTTTCTGTTTATAGTGGTTATGATAATTCCTGAAATTGAAATGCCTGGGAAATTAATTTCTTTCCTTTAATCATAAATTT
>CAYYKZ010000034.1:336-14282 GCA_964468455.1 uncultured Leptospirales bacterium
TTTTTGTTAATTTTCTAATTGAAAAATAATGCTCTTTAATTTACTGCTCATATTTGAATCCTGCGTTCTTTATGATAACTTGCGCTTAAATCAGGAAAATTCTAAAAAAGGGGTGAATTCTTTTTTATCTATGCTGCTGATAATGACTCCTGAAATTGATGAGCCTGAAAAATTAAGTTCTTTCCTGAAATTTTAAATTTTTTTAAACCGGGAAAATATATGAAAAAAATTGTCGAGTATTTTGCGCAGAAATCACTGATCGTGAATATAATTTCAGTAGGCCTTCTTATTTCTGGAATTCTCTTTATATTTACTGCTAATCGCGAAGCCTTCCCAAAGGTAGATTATAACTGGGTAATCGTAACAACAATATATCCCGGATCAACTGCTGATGATATTGAAAAGCATATAACTATTCCAATTGAAGATGAAATACGTGGTGTTGAAGGGATAGATGAGGTTTATTCCGGCTCTTACGAAGCCCGATCCGTAGTAGCCCTTAAGCTTGACCCTGATATCACCAATAAATTCAAGGTTATAAATGACATTAAAGATGCGGTTGATGCTGTAACAGACCTCCCGGATGATGCGGAAACACCCGTTGTAACTGAACTAAGCACGTCCCTTGTCCCTGTAATTGAAATTTCTGTAACAAAAAAAGAGGGAATCAACAATTACCAGGATGAAATTGAGCTTAGAGCAAAGGCAAAAATGCTGGAGGACAGGCTTCTTAATCTTCCAGGCGTGGCGCAGATTGAAAAAAAAGGATACAGAGAGAGGGAGATGACCGTGGAGGTTAATCCTCTAAAGCTCCAGGCATACTATGTTTCCATTACTGATATTATAAACTCCCTGGCGCGGAAGAATCTCAATTTTCCCGGCGGTACTGCAAAAACAGAAAAAGAAGATATAATGATCCGAACTATTGGCGAGGTTGAAAAAGCTTCAGACATAAAGAAGGTGCTTATAAAAGCCAATGATCTGGGAAATTTTGTAACAGTAGGGGATGTTGCTAATGTAAGGGATACATTTGAAGAGGAAGATATTATTATCAGATCCACCGGCATGAAAGCTATAACCTTAACTGTATTGAAAAAGGAAACAGCTGATATTATTGATCTGGTTGATGAAGTTGTTGAAATTACGGATAAATATAAATCTGAATATGGAGATAGTTTTAATTTTATTCTTTCAAACGATCTTTCATATTATGTTAAAAGAAGATTGAATGTGCTGGTTAATAACGGTATTGTAGGGTTTACACTTGTACTTATTTCTCTTTTCCTTACACTGGGGTGGAGGATTGCCACTGTAACTGCCATAGGGCTCCCTGTTGCTTTCTGTATAACATTTATCTGGATGGGGCAGGCCGGAGTATCGGTTAATTTAATGTCAATGTTCGGCCTTATTATTGTTCTTGGAATGCTGGTTGATGATGCAATTGTTGTAGCAGAAAATATATACAGGCATATTCAGGAGGGGGCCCCTCTGCAGGATGCTGTTATTAATGGCACCTCTGAAGTTATTCTCCCTGTAGCCGGAACAATTCTGACTACTATTGCTGCATTCAGCCCTCTTATGTTTATGAGCGGTATTATGGGGAAATTCATGTGGACCCTGCCTGCGGTTGTTTCAGTGGCTCTTGCCGCATCCTGGTTTGAGTCAATGTTTATTCTTCCATCACACATCAATGATATTGAAAAGCTGAATAAGAATATAAAACATAATCAGAGAAATAACAAAGGTAAAATTCATCTTTTTTTCAAGGAAAAGTATACTTCCATTCTTCGTGTTGTGCTTGTAAACAGGTACAAATCTTTTCTTGTTGCCACGCTTTTTTTTGCCGGTTCAATCTTTTTTGCATCTCAAAATGTAAAATTTGTTCTATTCCCGGCTGATAAAATAGAAAGATTCGTCATTAAACTTGAAGCTCCCACAGGCACCAGCCTTGAGAAAATGAGCGGTAAAATAGCTCTCCTTGAAAGACTTGTAGGTGATCTGCCGGCTGAAGAACTGGATAATTATATTTCCATGGTAGGTATAATTCAGGAGCAGCCCATGGACCCCGGTGAAAAGAAAGGGTCAAATTACGGGACAATTATTGTTAACCTTACTCCAGAGGAAAAAAGAGAAAGAAAAGCTCTTGAGATTGTAGATGAAATAAGAGTTAAGTCCGGTGAGTTTGAAAAAGAGTTTGTAAAAATTGAAATGAATACTATTAAAGGGGGCCCTCCGGTTGGGGCAGCTGTAAATGTTACAATCAGGGGGGATGATTTCCAGGTTTTACGGGAATTATCCGCCATGTACCAGGAATATCTCAATTCCCTGACAGGTGTAAAAGATGTAAAGGATGACTATGAGGAGGGGAAAACCGAGATACGTGTTGTTGTTGATGAAAAAACCGCGGCAATAGCAGGTATAAGTGTTTATGATGTTGCTTCAACAGTCCGTTCCTATTTTGAAGGATCTGTTGCCACAACAATAAGAAAAAGTGATGAAGAAATTGATATTCGTGTAAAGTTCCCCGACTCTCTGAAGAATAACATAGAGAGCTTGAAATATGTGAAAGTACCTAACCGCCTGGGGAACCTTATTCCTTTAAGCCGTGTAGCTTCTTTTGAAAAAGGGAAAGGAATTTCTGTTATAAACAGGCAGAACTGGAAAAGAGCCATAACTGTTACAGCAGATATTGATGAGCATGCAAAAGGGGTAAGCTCTGTTTCTGTTAACATGATGCTTCAGGAGAAATTTGCTGATTTGACTTCAAAGTATCCGGATATTACTCTTGATTATCTTGGTGAGTTTAAAGATACTCAGGATTCAATGGAGAACCTTATAAGGTCCTTCATTATTGCAGTAATTGTTATATATTTTATACTTGTGGCGCTTTTCAGTTCACTTATTCATCCATTTGTTATTATCAGCGTGATTCCAATGACACTTATAGGTGTAGTATGGACATTTTATTTCCATGGCATCCCTTTTTCATTCCTTGGTCTCATGGGAGTAGTCGGTCTTGCAGGGGTTGTTGTTAATGATTCGATTGTATTTGTTGATTTTATTAAAAACAATAGAATAAAAGGTATGGATCCTCTCGAGGCTTCAGTTGACGCGGGTGGAAAAAGGTTAAGGGCGGTTTTTTTGACAACAATAACTACTTTTCTGGGACTTCTACCAACAGCTTACGGATGGGGCGGATTTGACCCTTTTCTTAAGCCTATGGCGGTTTCAATGTCCTGGGGACTTCTTTTCGGTACCTTTATAACTCTTCTTGGTACACCTCTTGTTTATAATATTTTTTCTGATTTAAGAATGCTTGTAATGAAAAGGGAAAAATCAGCTGTCGAGTTTATGCCCCCTCATCTGGCACCTGATCCGGAATTCAAAAGAAGCGTCCATGATGAAATACTGCACTGCCTGGATGAAGAAGCAGATGCATTACTTGATAAAAAAATTGAAGAAAAACTGGGAAACAGATTAAAAGCCCTTTTAAAAGAGGAGCTTGGAAAAACAAAAAGAAAAAAATAAGGCAATAATTCAGTCGTTATTCAGAAGAAAAATTTTCTTCCCTGAAATGTCATAGTCTATATTTCGGGTATAGCTGAATAGTCAAAAAATAAGTTATTATTACTGGAGACAACTCTAAATGGATTATGCATTGGTAAGTTCTATATTTTTCAAGGTTTCCGGCGGTCTTGCAATTTTTCTTCTGGGTATGAGCTACATGTCCGGCGGGATTCAGGCTGTTGCAGGTACTAAACTGAGAAAGCTGATAAGCGCAGTAACAAACAACCGGGTAATGGCTTTGGGGGTTGGTTTTTCTGTAACAGCTCTTATTCAGTCAAGTTCAGCTACATCTGTTATGGTGGTAGGTTTTGTAAATTCAGGTGTAATGACTCTTGTACAGGCTATTGGTGTGATTCTGGGTGCGGATATAGGCACTACTGTTACAGGGTGGATACTTGTTCTTAATATTGGTGATTACGGACTTCCTATTCTGGGGATATTCGGCATAATATACCTTTTTTCAAAAGATGAAAGTTTACGCTATTTATCTATGATGCTCATGGGACTTGGAATGATTTTTTTCGGACTGGAGCTGATGAAAGCGGGGTTTAAGCCTTTAAGGGAGATTGATGCATTTCTTAATCTTTTTGTTATATTCAAGCCTGATAATTTCTGGGGGCTTATTGCCTGCGCAATGACCGGTACTTTTATTACTGCCCTGGTTCAGTCATCGTCCGCTTCTGTGGGTATTGTTATGGGAATGGCATCAACAGGTGTGCTTAACTTTGAAACTTCTGTTGCTCTTGTAATGGGGATGAATCTGGGGACAACAGTAACGGCTCTTCTTGCGTCCCTGGGTGCATCAACAAATGCAAAAAGGGCCGCATATGCCCATGCACTTATTAAGGCTATAGGACTGGTATGGGTTTTACCCCTTTTCTCTTTTTTCCTGAAAGTAATACCCATGATTGTAGGCGAGGATCCGGGTACAATACGTATTCATGATGGTGTGGAAACCTTTCCCTTTATTATTTCAGGCATTGCTGTTGCGCATACACTATTTAACATTATAAATGTAATATTCCATTTTCCTTTTATAAAACAGATAGCCTCATTTCTTGAAAGAGTAGTGCCTGATGAATCGGATGTTAAGCAGGTTAAGTTTACTAAATTTGACATAAGAATGCTGGGTTCACCTGTTATTATTATTGAGCAATCAAGGCGTGAAATAATAAACATGGGAAACAGTATTCTTAGTATGCTCAATGACCTGGGTTCAGTAATAAAAGACGGTTTTGATGATGACAAAAGTATAAGGGCGGTTTTCCGGAAAGAGGAGGAACTGGATGTTATGCAGAAGGAGATTACCACATTTCTGGTTGAAATTATCTCAAAGGATCTGCCCCATACCCAGGTACTTGAGGCGCAGGCCCAGCTGAGGATGGCAGATGAGTATGAATCTATAAGTGATTATATTGCCAATAATATGAAGCTTCTTCTCAAGCTCCGTGATAATTCATTGACACTTGGAGACAACAAAACAAAGGAGCTTCTTGAGCTTCATGGAGACATCGAAAAGTATTTTGATTATATAAACAAATGTGTTATCCATGAAAAAAAACCAGAGGCTACCTATATATATGCTGAGGGAAAATCGATTACTCATCATTTCAGGGAGTTGCGGACAAAGCATCTTAAACGTCTTGAAAAACAGAAGGTTGAACCTCTTATGAGTGTTACTTATATGAATATGCTTAACAGTTACAGAAGAATAAGGGATCATGCCATGAATGTTGCTGAAGTAATAACAGGGGAGAAATAATAGCTGTTTATTTCTCAGGCCAAATATATTTGACATTCTGGTTCAGGGAGTTAATCTGCCCCTATATTAAAGAATATAGGGGTTCTCTATGAATAAAATTTTTAAAACATCAATATTAATGCTGTCGTTTTTTTTATTATTCGGGCCTGTTTACTCGAATGATCAGGCTCCCATAGAGGATTCCATAGCTGAAAATGAAAGCGGATGGACATTATACAGCGAAGGATTATTGTATAAAAATCAGGCGCAGACAGCCTCTACTATTGCTGAACGGAATGATCTTCTTGAAAAAGCTGTAGATAAATTTAACAAGGCTATTGAGGCAGGCGATAAATCGGGGAGAGTATATTATCAGCTTGCAGATTCATTTTTTCTAAAGGGCAATACTGATCTGGCTATTGAATACGCTCAAAAGGCTATTGACAGCAGCAAAGACTTTTTCCCCCCATATAATCTCCTCTATGGCATAAAAATGTCGCGGAAAGAATTTGGACCCGCAGCGGAAATAATGGAAAAATATCATTCCATAAATCCTGAAGATCCCTATACCCTTTACCTTCTGGGAGTTCATTATTTTAAATACCTTAATGATCCTGAAAAGTCCCTGGATGCTTTCCAGAAAGTTATTTTCCTTTCCGGGACTGTTACAATGCCTGCCTATTATCTTGAAAACTCCTATTATAATTGCGGGTATATTCTTTACACAAAAAATGAATTTAAAGAAGCTCTTGATTATTTTAAAGAATCATATGAGCTGAATGAAAATAATGCAACGTCTCTTTACATGGCTGCTGTTTCAGCAATGAACTATTATAATCTTGATGATGCTGAAAAGTATGCTCTTCTTTTTCTTAAAGTGTCTCCAGGGAATCCGAATATGGCCTATGTTCTTGGCAGGCTTTATTATATTAAAGGGGACACTGCTGCTTTTGAGTACCTGGCAATGGTTAAGGATTCAAATTCATTTGAAGGTCTTCATGCTATGGCTTTATATTCCGAACTTACAGGGGAGGACGAAAAGGCGGAGAAGATTTTAAATGCTCTAGTTAAACACAGGAGTGATTTTATTTCGCCATATATTGCTTTGGGAAGAATCCGGGCTCGACTAAATGATAAAGAGGGTGCTTATAACTCTTTTATAATAGCCGGGACAAATTCTTTCAGAAACGGTCTATTTGACGTTGCAGAAAAACTTTTTTACAGGAGTATGGAATTACAGATTCAGGAGAACCCTGATCTGTATTATTATTTAGCACGTACCCATGAGGAGAACCGGAATTTTGCTCTAGCAATAAGCTATTACAAAAAATATTACGATCATTCAAAAGAGCTGAATATTCTTATCCATATAGGCTATCTTTATGCATCAAGGGATCAGTACGAAAAGGCTCATGAATACTATGCTGAAGCTGAGAAGATAGACAATAAAAATTCTTCGGTTTATTTTTTTAAAGGGCTTACATATATCTGGCAGGAAAATTATAAAAAAGCTGAAGTAAGTCTGCGGAAAGCCATTTCCCTCAATGACAGTGAAGAGGGGTATTATTTTTATCTTGCGGTTGCACTTGAGAAACAGAACCGCTTTAATGATACTGTAAATGCTCTTGAAAAGGCTATTGAAATTAATCCTCAAAGCGCCAGGTCTCTTAATTATCTGGGCTATCTGTATGCGGAAAGAAATATAAATATTGAAGAGGCTTACAGGCTTATAAACCTTGCTCTGGCAATAGAACCAGACAATGGCGCTTATCTGGATTCTCTGGGATGGATTTATTACAGGAAGGGTGATTATGAAAAGGCTTTAACGAATCTTCTTCTTGCTGAAGAGAAGCTTGCTGAAACAGAGGATCCTGATTTTGTTGTCTATGACCATCTTGGAGATACATATAAAAAGCTGGGGAATGATAGGAAAGCGCTTTTTTATTGGGGCAAAGCTTTAGAACTTGAAAAGAACAGTTCCATTGAAGAAAAAATAAAAAATGCGTCTAAAAATGGAGATAAAGAAAATGAATAAAAGAGCTGTTTGTATAATTATAGCAGCAGCCCTGTTGATAATTTCCTGTTCAGGTGCTGATAAGAAGGCCGCGCATGATGGTTCTGTTTCAGGTGCAGGAGATAATAAGGCTGTAGAACTTGAGTCCCGTATAACAGAAATTAATGAAAATAAGCCTTCAACAATCAGTTCCAATGTTACAATAGATGGAGATAACAGGGGTAAGAAATTCAGGTTTGAAGGGAAAATGATGTATGACGGTTCAGGATATGCTCAGCTGAAACTGGCTGATTATATTTTTAAAGGGCCGGTTTTTGATTTTTACAGGAACAGGGAAGCCCTTTATTTTTATTATCCGACAGAAAGAAAGCTGTTTATTGATTCTGCTGAGAAAATAAGGTTTTCCTCATATGCCGGACTTCCTGTTGATTTTACTTTTGTTTATAATCTTCTTACAGGCAGTGTCCCTGTAATAGAAGGGGGATCTGCTGTTAAGGCCCTGGGTGAAGAGGGGGGTGATTCCTTTCATCTGATTTTAGAAAACAGTGATTATTATCAGAACATTTATTTTGAGAAAAATATTCCTGAAAGAATTCTTATTATTCACAAAAAGAGCAAAGAAAAAATTGAAGTTTATATAAAAGCATATAGAAAAAAAGATAAAAGTATTTTCTTTAATAAAATGAGGATTGTTGTTCCAGGATCGAATTTCAGCCTTAACCTTAATTTTACCCGGACAGTGCTGAATGAACCGGTAAAAATAGATCCCTTTACACCAGAAAAAGTGAAAGGAGCTGAAACAATCCGGATAAACTGATACTGACGCGGCATCAGCCGCATCTGGAAAAGCCGCACCCCCTGCATACTGAACATCCTGACTCGAATTCCAGGGGGCCGTGGCAGTCAGGGCAGACCCCGGTCATTACATTATCATTACCCTTGCCGTTTGTTTCCGCTATGTTTTTTGCTGTTTCCCTTATGCCTGTTTCATTAATATCTGTTTTGAAGTTAATGCCGGTGTAGTTTTCAATAGCTTTTGCAATGGCATCAGAACATGAATATATACGTCCTCCTTTTCCCCATGCCTGATTGGGGCATCTTACCCCCTTAAGCTGTTTAACAATCTGATCCTTGTCTATGCCGGAGCGAAGTGATAGGGATATCAATCTTCCTATAGCTTCGGTCTGGCTTGCTGCGCATCCCCCGCCTTTGCCCATGGCGGCAAAGACTTCAAAGATTCCTTCTTCATCTTCGTTTATGGTAACATAGAGAGAGCCGCAGCCGGTGGTCATTTTTCTTGTGGCGCCCCATGTTGTTTCATGCCGGGGCCGTGGAGAAACAGCTTTAATTAAAATACCTTTCGTTTCTTTACTCTCATTGTTTTCATGGTCAGATGATATCTGCAGAACCTGGCTGTCTCTTGATCCGTCCCTGTAAACAGTGACCCCCTTGCATCCGAGCTGATATGCAAGATCATAAACTTTGCGGATATCATCTATAGTGGCGCTGGAAGAAAAATTTACAGTTTTTGAAACAGCATTGTCTATGTATTTCTGAAAAATAGCCTGAGTTTTGATGTGCCATTCAGGGGATATGTCGTGTGCGGTTACAAAAATTTTTTTTATGTGATCCGGGATTTCATCTATACCTGATGCTGATCCGTGATCTGCCACAAGGCGCATAACTGTTTTAAGTTCACTTTCATCAATATTATTTTTAAGGGCAGATGCAAATTGCGGATTGCTTTCAATAAGTTTGTTGTTGTCCATCACATTCCGCACGTAGGCAAGCGCGAATATGGGCTCTATACCGCTTGATGAACCGGCTATAATACTGATTGTGCCTGTTGGCGCAATTGTTGTTGTTGTGGCATTTCTCAGTGGCGCTTCACCTCTGGCCGCATATTCCGACTTCGAAAAATTAGGAAAGGAGCCTCGTTTTTCTGCAAGGAGAGCAGACATTTTTTTTGATTCATCCTGAATAGTGGACATTATTTTTTCAGCAATTACGGCTGCCTCATCAGAATTATAAGGTATACCAAGTTTTATGAGAAGATCTGCATAGCCCATTACTCCAAGGCCGATTTTTCTGTTAGCTTTTGTTTCCTGAGCTATTTTGTCCAGAGGGTATGAATTCACATCTATAACATTATCCAGGAAATGGACTGCACTGCGGGTTATATTTTTAAGAAGTTCATAATCTATTTCAGGAGTCCCGTTTTTTTCAGTGTAAATTTTATTCAGATTAATGGAACCAAGGTTGCATGATTCATATGGAAGTAATGGCTGTTCACCGCAGGGGTTTGTGCTTTCAATCAGGCCTATGCTTTTTAAGGGATTGTACCTGTTTATCCTGTCTATAAACACAATCCCCGGTTCTCCGTTTTTCCATGCCATTTCAACAATAAGATCGTATACTTCTTTGGCATTGAGTCGGCCTGTTATCTCTCCGTTACGTGGATTTATGAGGTTGTAGTCTGTTCCCGATTTTACTGCATCCATGAATTCATCAGTAAGAGCTACAGAAACGTTAAAGTTTGTAAGGGCTGTTGTATCAGATTTACATTTTATAAATTTCATAATATCGGGATGGTCTACGTTGAGGATTGCCATATTGGCGCCTCTTCGTGTGCCGCCCTGCTTAACTGTTTCAGTGGCTGTATTGAAAATGCTCATAAATGAAACAGGGCCGCTTGAAACACCTGCTGTGCTGCTGACAAAATCGTTGCCGGGGCGGAGTTTTGAAAAGGAAAAACCGGTTCCGCCTCCGCTTTTATGTATTAGAGCCATATTTTTGACTGCATCAAATATACCGTCAAGTGAATCTTCAACAGGGAGTACAAAACAGGCGGAGAGCTGGCCTAATGGGCGCCCCGCATTCATAAGAGTAGGGCTGTTGGGGAGAAATTTCAGAGATGCCATGTTTTCATAAAATTCCGATGCTGTTTTATCTGCTTCATCTTTATCGGCATTATATAAAAAATCCGCAGAGGCAACAAAGCGGGCTACTCTTTTAAAAAGATCTTCTGGAGATTCGATTATGTCTCCTTTTTCATTACGTGCAAGGTATCTCTTTTCGAGAACTGTAAGTGAATTTTCCGACAGCTCAGGTTTGAGCGATGAATTTATTTTTATTTTATTAAAATTTTCTTTCTGCATACTGCTCCCCTTTTTATAATTAAAACTTCGGACTGGAATTACCGTACAATATATTCTTATAAGTAATAGTGATAATTTTTATAGAGTTTTTCAAACATGTAATTTGTCAAGAATTATTCTTAATAAGAGATATTTCTCAAATTCTGATTGCCATAATGCATTGATATGGGGAAATGTCTAACAGTTTCCTGAAAATTATGGATACTGTTGCAATAATATTTCTTAAAAGGCTGTAATTCTCTTTTAATTCTGGACTGGAAATGAGTGCAATTTTTATATCTGTATTAAAGCTTTTTATAATTATCTCCATTGGTTTTGTAATCCGGAAAACCGGAGTTATTAATGAATATATCACTAAAGGATTTTCCTCTCTCCTGATCAAGGTCACATTACCGGCACTTATATTTGTGTCTATGCAGAAGGATTTTACACCTGAACTGTTAAGGGAAAGCTATATTATTACTGCGCTTTCATTCGGGGTCTACGCTCTTTACTTTATAATAGCTTTTATAACAGGAAAATTCATCAGGGCAAATGGGGTTGACAGGGGAGTTTATCAGTTTGCCATTCTTTTTTCAAACGTCGGCTTTATGGGTTTCCCGGTTCTTGGCAGCGTTTATGGAGAGGATTCAATTTTTTATGCAGCAATGTTTAACATACCTTTCCATTTTTTTGTTTTCACTGCAGGTGTCTATTTTGTAACAAGGGGGCAGATGGAGGGGGAAAAACTGGATTTTAAGCTTATGCTAAGCCCGGGAATTGTTGCGACTATACTGGGGTTTATTTTCTTTGTTTCAGGTATTAAACTCCCTCCAATTATTTATGAACCTGCAAAAATGACCGGTGATATTACCATCCCCCTCTCCATGATAACTGTCGGCTCCATGCTCACAGAAATTCACTATAGGGAACTTCTGGCAGGGTGGCGCGTATATTTTATAAGCGGTATGCGGCTTATTCTTCTGCCTGCTCTGGTTTTTCTTTTTGTGACATTATTTACGGATAATGAAATGATAATATCCGTTGCAGTGGTTATTGCAGCAATGCCTGTTGCTGTTAATGCCCCGCTTATTGCACAGGAGTATGGAGGAAATTCTCTCCTTGCATCAAGGCTGGTTTTTCTCTCTACACTCTTATCCCTGATGACACTTCCCATGGTACTTGTTGTTCTTAAGGTGCTGGTGTAACTAATTAGTTGACACTTGCTTATAAAATAGTTATACGTATATTTTAATGATTAACGTAGTATTATTATTTCAGATAACATTTCTTTATTGTCTTTGTAATAAAGGTAATTAGGCGTTTTTATTCCCCCTGGATGACAGGCTTGTGTCAATAATCGTATATTTCACTCATGACTTTGGATTGTAATTACAGGGTATTAAATTTCCAGGAGTAAATTTTGAGCAGAGATGATTATAAAGAGGAATTTAAGGATGCGCTTTTCGGCGCTATTGAAGCTGTGATTGAACATAACATTGGTTTAAGCGCGCATCAGCTTATAATGAGCTACTTTAATGACACTGAGGGGGATACAACCCTGGAGAGGGCTGTTAAAACTATTGAAAAATATTCCCAGAAAGAATTCCCTCCTCTTGAAGAGAGATCGAGAAAGCTTAAGGCTTCATTAAACAGGCTTGCCCATGCTGCTGAGCAATGGGACAGGGAATAGGTTTAGCCTGTTAAGAAACCAGTTTTCTGAATTCATCAAAAAGGTACCTTGAATCATTTGGCCCCGGGGCAGATTCAGGGTGATACTGCACTGAGAAAAGGGGAAGTTTTTTATGCCTCAATCCCTCGCAGGTTTTATCATTAAGATTAACGTGTGTTACTTCAATATCATTCATCCCCTTGAGAGATTCCATGTCCACTGAGAATCCATGATTTTGTGAAGTGATTTCTACTTTGTTTGTACGCAGATTCATTACAGGCTGGTTTCCTCCCCTGTGTCCGAACTTGAGTTTGTATGTTTTACCGCCAAGACCCAGGCCCATAAGCTGATGGCCAAGGCATATGCCGAAGCAGGGGATCTCTTTTTTTATTACATCTTCAACAAGTTTCTTCCCGTATCCTACAGCATCAGGGTCGCCGGGCCCGTTGGAAAGAAATACCCCTTTAGCACCATCGGAGACTGCCTCATCAAGGGGTGTTGATCCCGGATAAACTGTAATGTTAAATCCGGCGGTTTTAAGTAGCCTTAAGATATTTGTTTTAACTCCAAAGTCAAAAACTGCAATTTCAGGGCCTGCAGGAGTTTTATCTCCAAAGGTATATTTGTCCCTGCAGCTTACCTGGGAAGCGAGGTCAAGTCCCAGCATATCCGGTGCTGATTTAAGTTTTTCAACAGCGCCTTTTTTATCAAAAAAAATACCGGATTTCATTGCTCCTTTGTCGCGGATGTATCTGGTTAGTTTTCGTGTATCTATTCCTTCAATAGCGGAGATTTTCCCCTCTTTCAGGTAATCAGCAAGTGATCCTGTTGCTCTGAAATTCGAGTAGTTCCGGCAGTATTCCTTTACTACAAAACCGGCAACCTGTATTCTGTCAGATTCCACATCTTCACTGTTAACACCGTAATTGCCTATCATGGGGTAGGTCATGGCTACAATCTGGCCGCAGTATGAAGGGTCTGTTAATACCTCCTGATAACCGCTCATGGAAGTGTTGAATACAGCTTCACCTGTTGATTCAGTTTCATAACCGAACATTTTACCTTCAAATTCTGTTCCGTCTTCAAGTATTAAAAAGGCCTTTCTGCTCATTTTAATCTCCGCTTTATATTTTACTTAAATCTTATATCTATTGATCCGCCATGCTTGTCGTCAAAGCCTTCATATTCAGACATGAGTTTCACATCCTTATGGGTTTTCTTCAGAGAATCCCTGTCAAGGAGCTGGAAAGTTGTGCGTCTCATGAATGTTTCAACAGAAGTGCCTGATGAAAACCTGGCCGCGCCCCCTGTAGGGAGAACGTGATTTGTTCCTGAATAGTAGTCACCTACAGCTACTGGAGCATAGCGCCCCAGGAAAAGTGACCCCACATTTTTTATTCTGTCTATATATTCCAGCGGGTTATCAACCATAAATTCCATATGTTCAGGGCCGTATTTATTGCTGAATTCTATTGCCTCATCCAGAGAATCAACTGTGAGAATGAGGCCGCTGTTTTTTATTGATGTTTTTTTAATTTCGCTTCTTCCCTCTCCAGACTCAAGGTCTTTGTTGATCTCATCTTTAACCTTAAGAGCAAGTTCCTCTGAGGTTGTTACAAGTACAGCAATTGCCCTTTCTTCATGTTCAGCCTGCGACAGAAGGTCCCAGGCTACCCAGCGTGGATCAGATTTTTCATCAGAGATTATAAGGACTTCGCTTGGCCCTGCCATTGAATCAATCTGTATTATACCCATGCTGAAAAGATATGTTTTAGCCGCAGTTACAAAAATATTTCCCGGCCCTACAATGATGTC